>JAFVTX010000050.1 GCA_017503015.1 Fibrobacter sp.
GAGGGGGAGGTATCCCCCTGGCTCGCACGCGCTTGCGCTTGTTGCTCACCACCCCCTCTTGCCGGAATCGCCCCGCAGGCAGCCTCGGGTATAAAAAATCCCGCTTTCTTTCAGAAAGCGGGACTTTCGAGCCACCCAGCAGATTTGAACTGCCGACCTGCTGATTACGAATCAGCTGCTCTACCAGCTGAGCTAGAGTGGCGTTGCGGGCTCAAAGATAGCAACAGGGCCTTTTTTTGTCAATATCGGGGCTGTTTCGGTTGGCAAGATTCCCGAATTTTTCTATGATTGCTCACAAAATTTCAAAATGGATGCATATTATGGCTAACGAAGCAAATGCGAACAACTCTGAAATCAAGGAATTTTTTGTCCATCACGGCACCAAGGTCGTGGTGGCCCTGGTGGTCATCCTCGTCGTAGTGGCGGGCGTGGTCCAGCTGAGGGATTCCCGCAAGGCCGCCTCCGCCGAACAGACGGAACTTTTGGGCGCGGGTATGACCATGCTCTACGCAAACGATAAGGACAACGCCCTGGCCGAATTCGAATCCAAGATTAACAGCCGTTCCCTGGAAGGCCTGGCTCTTGCCAAGGCATGCCTCTATGCGGGCAACATCAAGTACGAAAAGGGTGACCTGGACGGTGCCGCCGCCATGTTCCAGAAGTCTTTGGACAACGCCGGTTCTGTGGTGCTGGTCCGCTCTGCCGCCCTCCACGGTCTTGCCTCCGTGAAGATGGAAAAAGAAGACTACGCCGCTGCCGCCAACCTGCTGGAAAAGTATGTGAGCGAGTTCGGCAAGCGCACCGGCGACAAGGAAGACCGCTTCCAGAAAGAAGAACCTGTGGACGAGGCCCCCATGGTGGCCGACGCCATGTGGAAGCTTACGCTGGTCTATCAGCAGCAGGGTCTTGACGCCAAGGCCAAGAACACCGCCGAACGCCTGCTGGAAGTCTACGGCGACAACCAGAACTACGCCGACAAGGCCCAGAAGTTCCTGGCTTCCCTGTAGTTCCGAAACGGTTCATTCAGTGTAATTGTCATGCCCGCCACCGTGCGGGCATCTCCTTTATGACGCCCCCCAGGCAGAGTTCACTTGTCATCCTGAGCCACGTATGTGGCGAAGGATCCAGGCCCGAAGAATTTATTCCTTCAGTATGGCCCTGAGCTCGTCCGCCGCACGTTCCAGGTCGTCGTTCACGATGGTGTATTCGTACTTGCCCTTGGTCTTCGCGAACTCCATCTCTTTCTTGGCGTTGTGGAGTCGGGTCTGGATGACCTCTTCGGAATCGGTACCGCGACCCCGGAGCCTGCGTTCCAGTTCCTGTTCGCTGGGCGGCAAAATCAAGATGCCCGTGGCGTCGGGATAGACCTTGTCGAAGTTCACCTTGCCGAAAACGTCCAGGTCAAAGAGAACCCGCTTGCCCTGCTTGAGCATGTCTTCTACAAAACTCTTGGGCGTGCCGTAGTAGTTCCCGTGGACCAGGTTGTATTCCACCAGGGCGTCGTCCTTGATCATCTGTTCGAACTCTTCCTTGGTCTTGAAAAAGTAGTGGACCCCGTTCACTTCGCCCTCGCGGGGGGCGCGGGTGGTGGCGGAAATGGAATACACGATGTCGGGGAACTCCCCGATGACCTTGTCCTTCAGGGTGGTCTTGCCTGCGCCGCTGGCGGCGCTCATCACGAACAGCTTGGATTTCATTTTTTATCCTCAATATACAACGGTCTCTGCTTGACTTCGTCATAGATGCGGCCGATGTATTCGCCCAAGATTCCAATGGAAATGAGCTGCACTCCGGCAAAGAACACGATGGCCGTCATGAGGGATGCCCAGCCCGGCACTGTGGTGGCGGGGGAGAGGATTTTTTCCAGGATGGACCAGACGAAAACGCCGAAGGCAACGAGGGTGGCGAACAGTCCGATGTAGAAACTGACTTTCAGCGGGGCGGAACTGAATCCGGTGATGCCGTCCCCAGCTAGGTGGAGCATCTTACGCAGTGGGTATTTGGACGAACCGGCAGTACGTTCGGCCCGGTCGTACTTGACGCCGATCTTCTTGAAACCTACCCAGCACACCAGCCCGCGCAAGAAACGGCTCCGTTCCGGCAGGTTTTTCAGCTGATCGACAACGCAGCGGTCCATCAGGCGGAAATCCCCGGTGTCGGGAGGAATCTCGATGTTGGTGAGCTTGCCGATGAGCCTGTAGAAGCAGTAGGCGGAAAAACGCTTGAATATGGTCTCGCCCTTGCGTTTGTTACGTTGTGCGTAAACCACCTGGTAGCCTTCACGCCATTTCTCGAGCATCTCGTGGATGAGGGCGGGAGGGTCCTGCAGGTCTCCGTCGATAATCACTACCGCATCACCTTGGGCATGGTCCAGCCCGGCGCTGAAAGCGGCTTGGTGCCCGAAATTTCGGCTGAAGTTCACCAACTTGTTGGCGGACCCTGCAGGAATCAGCCCTTCCAGGATTTCCCGGGTGCGGTCCTTGGAACCGTCGTTCACGAAAATCAGTTCGTGCTCGATTTCCTTGAGTTCTTCTTCCAGAACCCGGTAGGTTTCGGCAACGATTTCTTCTTCGTTATAGACGGGGATGATGACGGACAGGAGCATACGAGTAATATAGTAATAAGAGTTACGCCCTGTGGGCTAGTTTCTAGTTACTAGAGATGCTGAAAAAACATTCTAGCGATTAATAACTTGGAACTGCGTCGAGGCCGCTTACGGTATCAGCACCGGATTCACGAAGTCCACGTGGCTGCAGTCGATGCTTCCCTTGGCCATCGTCTTGAGGGTGAGTTTCTGCACCCCTTCGATGTTTGCGGTCAGGGTGTGGAGACTCCCGGCCTTGAACACCGGCGTTTCGGCAAGCACGTTGCCGTCGCCCAGCACCTGTACGGACACGCCTTCGCTGCAGAGGGATTCATCGTCCAGGCCAACTCCCGCGCGGAAGGTCTTGAATGCGGCCGCAAGACCATAGACGGTCTCTGAGGCGGCGTGGGTGGCGATCCCGTTTTCAAAGACCTGTCCGTTGATAGTCAGGGGCTTGCCTTCGATGCTCTTGTTCACGCCTATGTTGCCCCATTCTTGCTTGTGGGATTCGGGCTGTAAATCTGTCAGCTTCTTGACACCGTTCCCTTCGTTGAAGAAGGTCTTGTTCACCTGGGCCAGGACCTTGTTTCCGTCCAGGACGATGTAGCGGAAGGTGTTGTAGCCGGGCTGCAACTTGTCGTAACCCACCAAGATGTTGTATTCTCCGGGAACGAAGACGGTATCCTTCAGTAGCACCCTGTCGTGCACAATCCGGAGAGCCCAGTTTTTGGGAGCGCCCCTCTGTTCCTTCAGCTTGAAATTCAGGAGTAGCGGGGATCCGCTTGGATTTATCGCAGCGCTGTCGCCTGTGGTTAAGGTGGCATTGTCATTTCCCCTTACGACCACACCTCTCGTAGGTTCGGAAACCTGGATGATGTTTGTGGGGTCGTAGTTCTTGCGTCCGTTGAACTTTGCAATCTGCACCCAGTAGTTGTTGGTGATCAATACGTTCTTGACCCCTTCCAGGTCCATTTCCCGTTCAAACACGTCGCAGGTGGTGGCAATACGGTGTTCCACCGCCTTCTTGTGGTAGGTCTGGCTATCCCAGCAGTCCAGGCCGCGGATGTAATAGACCTCGCCGTTGTACTTGTCCAGCAGTTCCTTAATCTTGCCGTCGTTCATCTGGCGGACCTTGTCGTAGTGGTAGGCGGATACGCCGTAGGCGATAAAGTGCCAGGGCCTGCCGTAGATGAACAGCTTGTTCGTGGGCTGCTGTTCGTTCAGCCATTTCCAGATTTCCTGCTCCTCGGTGGTCAGGTGGTTCCGGTTGTACATAACGTTACGGTTGAAGTCCGGCTTGTAATGGAAAGTCCAGCCCGCAAAGAGAAGCGTAAAGAGGAGTCCCAGTACCAGCACCGCCGAGGTCTGTTTTTTGGTCTTGGAATCGGTACCGAAATATTCAATCAGGTGGGCTACCGGCAGGGCCGCCAAAAAAGCCATGCTGGGAATCATCACCAGGCTGTAGCGCTGGTTGATTTCGATGCCGAAGTCGCCGGACACGTTTTCCAAAATCATGTAGGTCTGAATATGGTACAGGGCGAGGAATACGAGAACTTCCAGATAGAACTTGTTGCCCTTGCGGAAATCCATGACGGCGCGGTAAATCAGGTACAAAAGCCCTGCAAGGAACAGCCAGTTGAAATAGGTGAGGAAGGGATTCACCAGTTCGCCCTTGTCGTTCAGGGGTTTGGTCATGACTTTCCAGTTGTTCACCAGGTCCTCGAAAAAATGACCGTGGGCGGAAAATTCACCGCCCTGGAATCCGAATCCCTGGAAATAACTGATGGTGAGCAGTGCCGGTACCGAGAACAGGGAGAGGAGTACGAAAAAGACGGGAGCCTTGAAATCTTTCTTGTCCAGCATTTTTGGTAGGGCAAACAGGATAAAGGGCAGCAGGCAGAAAACCGTCTCTTGGCGGGTCTGGGCAAAGAAGGCGAGGGTGAGGGCGAGGAGCGCCCAGTGCCGGACAGTGTTGCGGTCAAAGGCCCAGCGGAACACCAGCAGGGAAAGGGCCGAAAGGAAAATGTACAGGGGTTCTACCGACATGGCACGGAATTGGAAAAGTACCGTAGGCTGTAGCGCCATGAGTAGGGCTGCAAAGAACGCCAGCAGGGGCTGCCTTGTCCAGGCCACGATGGCGAGGAACATCAAGAGGAAGGTGAGCGGTAGCATCAGCAGTTCGCCCTTGAAAATCCAGTGCAGGTCGTTTCCCAGCAGGGGCATGCCCAACGTGTAGAGGAACGCAAGTCCCTTGGTCTTGAAGCTGTTGCTCTTGTTGGTGCAGTTCAGCATGCCGTTCTCGAATTCGCCCTGGTTGCAAGTGCCGGATTGGTGATTGAGGTACATGTTCTGGGCCACCGACATGAACACGCTTTCGTCGCTCTGGACCCTGTGACGGGCCTCTATCTGGGTGCCGGCGAAGACGGCGATGGCGATGGCCGAAATCAGGGCGGCAAGGGCGATGGGCTTTTCGGGGAGGATTCCCTTCAGCCATTCACGAAAGTCCTTGTTCAGGGAGACAAACAGGGCGATGCCTGCCACCAGCTGCACCATAAAGAGGGGAAGGGGCAGGTTCAGGTCCAAAATGCGGATGGTGTCCTTGTGGCCCACGTTAGGGCCCAGGTAGATAAGGAAGGGAATGGCCAGGGCTATAACGAGCCCGATAATTCCCGCGGGGTGCAGTAAGTTCTTGAGTAGCAACGAAATAAAGTTTTTCATGTTGTTCGAAAAATTTCGGGGTTCTTTTTTTGAATTTACGCAAATATAATTTTTTCTCATATAGGGGCTCTGCGGCCCTAGAATACCTTGAGAAAAAGGCCCAAAAAAACTAGATTTGGGGCGCAAAAATTATACCCAAAGAGGCCCGTCGTGCAAGACTCATTAGTTACCAAAGCCGCAGACAATGTCCGTATCCTTTCCGCCGCCATGGTCCAAAAGGCCAAGTCCGGTCACCCGGGTGGCGCCATGGGAGCTGCCGACGCCATAACGCTTCTCTATTCCGAGTTCTTGCGCTTCGACCCCGACGATCCGAACTGGATGGCCCGCGACCGGTTCTTTATGGACCCCGGCCACATGAGCCCGCTCCTCTATTCCGAACTGGCCCTGGTGGGTCGGCTCACCATGGACGACATCAAGAATTTCCGCCAGCTGGGTTCCCGCACGCCGGGCCACCCCGAGGTAGATGTGGCTCTCGGTATCGAGAATTCTTCGGGCCCTCTCGGCATTGGTCACGGCATCGCCCTGGGTGCAGCCATTGCGGAACGCTTCATGGTGGAACGTTTCGGCTCTATCTTGGAACACAAGACGGTGTGCCTGGTTTCTGACGGTGGCCTCGAAGAGGAAATCGCTTACGGCGTGGGCCGTATCGCCGGCCACCTCAAGCTTTCTAATTTGATTTTCTTCTACGACGCGAACCAGGTGCAGTTGAGCTGCAAGACCGAAGAGGTCATGAGCCACGACTTTGTGGCCCAGTATGAATCCTGGGGATTCCGCGTTATCGAATGCGACGGCAGCAACATCGCCGAACTCCGCAAGGCCTTCACGGCGGCTTGGGCAGAGAAGGAGCGCCCGGTGCTCGTTTACGGCCACACCACTATGGCCAAGGGCGCCGTTGCCGAAGATGGCCGTAGCTACGAGGGCGAGGTCAGCACTCACGGCCAGCCTCTGAATGCTGCCGGAGCATCTACCGAAGCCACCGTTAAGAACCTGGGTGGCAACCCCGAAGATCCGTTCCAGATTTTCGACGACGTGAAGGCCGGCTTCGAAGCTCGTAAGCAGGAACTTCGCGGTATCGCCGCCGAATGGAAAAAGCAGAAGGCCGAATGGGACAAGGCTAACGCTGAAAAGTCCGCCACTCTGAACGAATGGCTCTCGGGCAAGGCTCCCAAGTTGGACCTTTCCAAGCTTCCCATTAAGGAAGGCGTGGCTACCCGCGTTACCAGCGGTACGGTGCTGGGCTACCTGGCCGAAAATTACCACAACATCATTTGCAGTTCCGCAGACCTTTCCAACTCCGACAACACCCAGGCCTTCCTCAACAAGACGGGTATTTTCCGCCCGAACGATTTCAAGGGGGCCTTTGTGCAGGTGGGCGTGGCGGAACTGACCATGGGCGCCATCTGTAACGGTATCGCCCTGCATGGCGGGCTCTACCCGATTTGTGCCACCTTCTTTGTGTTCAGCGACTTCATGAAGCCTGCCATCCGTATGGCGGCTCTCATGGGACTCCCCGTGAAGTACGTGTTTACTCACGACAGTTTCCGCGTGGGCGAAGACGGCCCCACGCACCAGCCTATAGAGCACGAAACTCAAATCCGCCTGCTGGAAGACCTCAAGAAAGAAAATGGCAAGTCCGAGATGCTGGTGCTCCGTCCGGCAGATGCCTTCGAGACTCTGGCGGCTTGGGAAATGGCTTTTGAGAACAACGACAGCCCCACGGCTCTCATTCTGACCCGTCAGGTGGTGAAGAGCCTCCCCGGCGAAAATCGCTACGAAGCCGCCAAGGCCTGCCGTAAGGGTGCCTACATTGTAAGCGACAACACCGCCGCCGGCGAAAAGCCGGATCTGACCCTGGTGGCCAACGGCTCCGACGTGCTGCTGGAACACGAAGCCGCCGAAGTCCTCCGCGGCGAAGGCAAGAAGGTCCGCGTGGTTTCCATGATTAGCCCGGCCCTGTTCCTCTCCCAGCCCAAGGATTTCCGCGACAAGATTTTGGTGCCCTGGACTCCGGTGTTTGCCCTGAGCAGCGGCCTCCCGGTGCTGTTCGACCGTGTGGTGGGCGGCTTCGGCAAGGCTTGCGGTCTGGAACGCTTTGGCGCTTCCGCTCCGGCCGGCGTGCTGGAGAAGGAATTCGGCTACGTGCCCGAGGCCGTGGTCAAGGCCGCCAAGGAATACCTGGCAGAATTCGCCCAGAACGTGGCAGATTTTAAGGCTAAGAACTAAAGGCTACTCTTGTCATGCCCGCCTTGAGCGGGCATCTCCATTACATCGGTTCGGCGATTCCTGGTCAAGCCAGGAATGACAATGAGCGATTACTTTTTCTTTTTGCCCGGCGGGCTTGGCATAAAGGGGCTGCCCCCGCTTTTTTCGGAGGGGCCGACGGCACGGGCTTCTTGACTCACGACTACGGAATCGCCCAGCTCTAGGCCTGCAAGGATTTGCACGTTCACGCCGTCGTTAAGGCCGGTGGTGACGGGGTGGGGAACCAGTTTGCCGTTCAGGTTTATCCAGACTTTGTCGCCGTCCTGTTTGGGCGGGCGGTTTGTCCCTTTCTTTGCGCCTTTTTGCGAGGCTCCTGGGAATCCGCCTGCGGCCGCGTCTGGCGGGGGCGGCAGTCCTTCGGGCTTTGCAAAGGCGGTGCCGCCAGCAGGGTTGAACTTCAGGGCCTTTACCGGAATGGTGAGGGCGTTTTTCACTTCTTTGGTGACGATGGTGCAGGTGGCCGTCATGCCGGGTAGAAGCTTGAGTTTCGGGTTCTTGGCGTTGATGACCACCGTGTAGGTGACCACGTTGCTTGTGGTGGTGGGGCTCAGGCGGACTTCTTGCACCTTGCCCGTAAAGGTTTCGTTCTGGAAGGCATCTACGGTGAAGGTGACCTTCTGGCCTTTTTTCACCGAGCCGATGTCCGCTTCATCTACGTCGGCCATGACCTCCATCTGCTTCAGGTCTTTTGCGATGACGAACAGGGTGGGCGTGCTCATGGAGGCGGCTACGGTCTGGCCTACATCTACGGCCCGCTTCAGCACCACGCCGTCGATGGGACTCTTGATGGTGGCGTAGCTCAGGTTCAGCTTGGCCTGGGCCACGTCGTTTTGGCTGCGCTCCAGGGCGTACTTGGCGGCGTTCATGTTGTATTCGGCCTGCTCCAGGTCAACGGCGCTGGCGCTGTTGGACTGAGACAGTGCCAAAATTCTCTGGTAGGTGTTGGCCTTGTACTGGTAGTCGATTTCGGCGGAATGGAGGGCGATTTCTGCCTGGTTCAAGGTGGACTGCAATTTGGACTTGTCCAGTTCCGCGATGACCTGGCCTTTTTTGACTTTGGAATTGAAGTCCACGAAAATTTCGGCGATGTCGCCTGAAACCTGGGTGCCCACTTCCACCTGGTCCACGGGCTCCAGGGTGCCGGTGGCGGAGATGACTGTGGAAAGGGTCAGCTTGGTCACGGGGGCGCTGACAGGGACGCCTACTTCGCTTGCCGCAGAATTTCTGAAGAAAAAGAACTTCACGCCTACGGCAATGGCCGCAAGCACAAGGAGAACGACGAGTATCTTCAGCAGTTTCTTCATGGGTCGGTTGCAAAAATAAAAAGTATTCTCGTTACTAACACAAACTTTGATGCCCCGGAACCGCAATCCGTTGCATTTTTTATATTACCACCTACCATTGAAGCGTCTTGTCTCCAGCAAACCTAAAGCCTACAACCTACAACTTCTAACCCCTAGATCCTAGCCCCTAACCATGACCCGTATCGTAAAAAAAGATGACAGTGCCGAAGTCCGCCGCGTGACGTGGGTGGGGCTTGGCTGGAACGCTGCTTTGACGGTGCTCAAGTTCCTGGCCGGTTTTTTCGGCGGGTCCCAGGCCCTGGTGGCAGACGCCATCCACAGTGCCTCTGACTTTGTGACGGACATCGCGGTTATCGTGGGGAGCCATTTCTGGAATTTGCCTCCCGATGCGGAACACCCTTACGGACATAGGCGTTTCGAAACTCTCGTGACCCTGGGCATCGGGCTTTCGGTGGCCGCCGTGGGCGTGGGGCTCGGTTACAAGGCGGTCCAGACCCTTTTGCAGGGGGAGGGTTCGCACCCCGAAACCGTGGTGGCGGTGATGGCGCTGGCCTCCATTGTCATCAAGGAAATTCTCTTCCGTTATACCCGTGCCGAAGGTCGCAAGATTCGAAGCCAGGCCCTGGAAGCAAACGCCTGGCACCACCGTAGCGATGCCTTCAGTTCTATCCCGGTGCTTATCGCGGTGGTCATTTTGCTGGTGTTTCCGCAACTCTGGTTTGCCGATGCGGTGGGCGCCTTGATCGTGGCCTTCTTTGTGCTGCGTTCGGCCTACGAGATTGCTTCTCCGGGGGCAAGGCAGCTGGTGGACCAGGGGGCAAGCGAACAGGTGGCCAAGAAACTTCTGGAAATCGCCCTCGGGCATTCGAAGGTGATGAGCGTCCACGGGTTCCGCACCCGCTATGTAGGCAGCGACCTGCATGTGGACCTGCATATCGTGGTGGATGCCCAGATGAGCCTGCTGGAGGCTCACGACGTGGCCGAAGAGGTGGAGCAGCTGCTGATCCAGGCCGACGAGAACGTGGTGGACGCCCTGGTGCACGTGGACCCCTACGACCCCGCCCGCGCAGGCAAATCGGAAGAGATGGAATAGCAAAAGTTTAACAGCACGGGCTTAACGTCAAACGGCATATATCAACGTCATGGGTTCAACGTCATTCCGGGCTTGACCCGGAATCTAGAAGAGAAAGAAATTGAAGAACGAATATAAGGCATTCCTTGTAGGCAACGGAACTATGGGCGGCCGCCATCGTGGCCGTTTCGAGGCTTGCGGTGTCAATTTTGTGGCTGTGGCTGACACTCAAGCCGAATTTGATGGAATTGCAGATAAATTAAATCTTGAAAACGCGGTCGAGGCGGGGGTGGATTTCGCTGTCGTGGCATCCCCGGCCACAACCCACTACCGCTACGCAAAATTCTTTCTGGAGAGGCGAATCCCCGTCTTTGTGGAAAAGCCTCTGGCCACTACCACCGAACAGGCCCAAGAACTGGTGGACATGGCTACGGCGTCGGGGACTACCCTGTTTGTGGCCCAGTCGGAGTGCTTCAACCCCATCTTCCTGAACTTCCGCAAGCACTTTTTGGCGGAACTGAACGAGAGACGTGCTGATGGCGGGGCCGGCTTTGCGGCGGGAGGAATCGCCGCGATGGACGGGCACGGCTGCGATAAGGCTGGTAATGAACCGTGCCGGGGCGTGCATCTGGAATTTAGGCGCGAACACCGGTACTCCAGCCGCTGTCGCGATGTAAGCGTGATGCTGGACTTGCTTGTTCACGACCTGAGCATGTTCCTTACCATGTTTCCCTATGGCGATGTCCGTGTTGAAAGCAGGAATGAATCGCCCGACGGAAACTACGCCCAGGCGAAACTGAAGGTGGTGAGCGGGCCTTTCGCCGGAGCCTCTGCGGATTTTGTCGTTGACCGTGAAAGTGCTACGGATCTTCGAAACATCACGGTGAATTTTGCCCGGAATGGCGAATTGCCGTCATCGAACTATACGGTAAGCCTTGCCCGGTACACGCCGGAAGGCGAAATCGCCCACGTGCCCGATTCCCTGGACAACGAACACCGGTTCTTCTTGAAATTGCTGGCTGGTGCCTGCGGGGAGTGGGGCAGGCGTGCCGCCCAGAACGCCGCGGATTGCGTTAGACTGTGCTGTGGGGTGTGATTTTTTTGATTGAGTGAAAGGGGAAAGGCTTCCCCTCGCTTCAGCCCCGCCCCACCCTTAGTGTCAAGCCCGCGTAGGCGGGCTTCTCCTTTTTACACCCACCCAGGCGGGGCTTCCGCTACCCCTTCTAGCGGGCTTCAGACGCCAGCCCGCAACTCCTGGCTTACATTTTTTATGGTATTAGATCTTTTATTTTAACACTAGTTTTGACTCGTTTGTATGTTCGTTTTTGCTTTCCCTTGTCTGGTCCTTTTTTGATAGTGTCCAAACGGACTGCCTCAAAAACGCCAAGAAAACGAACTTCATCTATTCCAAAATTATTTCGGACATGCATGAACACAATTCTTTTCATGCCTTTTTCGTTCCATGGTCCATCTGGAATGTTTTTGGTATTACATTTTTCCATATCCTTTGGAATTTCTTCTATGATGGTTCTATCTTCGTTTAATATGTTTTTCCAGCCATTTCTTGTTATCACGGCCCCATCATCTAATTGTATTGCCAAATACGGACACCATAACATGTAAGAATTGTTTAGTTTGACGAAGCCTCTGCCAAGATTTTCAACAGAATGACCAACGATGTTGTATATTTCTGTTATTCCCTTATATGTAATGCAGTCATTTAAATCAAATACACCTTTTGAAATAGTTTCCTCTTTTCGTGTTTCTTCGTCCTTCCAGGATAATTTATTTTTCTTTTCGTATTCTTCAATTAGTTTCTTGATTTTTTTGACCTCGTTGTTAATCTGTGCGTCTATATTTTCAATTGTTTTTAAGGTCTTTTCATCTTTACCAATTTTTATTCTGCCTATTTTACAATTAACCGCATCTAGAATATCGTTTGCTCTATTGGCATCTAATTCCTGATTTGATTGTTTTTCATGCACCGGCTCATCAACTTCTATACCATAATTTAATTGAGGAAAATAAAGATCCAATAAATAATATTTCTTATTATCCGAATCAGGATAATTTGGATTTTTTACATATTTTTGCGTTTCTGGAATTAGCTCCAGATTAGCAATCCTAGCATATATTGCGTTGATTACGAAATTCTCGTATTTTTTCCCATTTGTTCGTTGATTGAGCATTAAAGCCAAATATTCAAGTTTGTCCATTTTGAGACTCCTTTACCAAATAGACTGAAGTTCGTTTTGAGGCTAATATCTTAAAAGAATATAGGTTGATTTTTTAGAAAAAGCAGTACTAGAGAATTTTTAACGAAAAAAATTTATTTGTTTTCACATAGTATTTCATAAGCAAACATATTGTAACTGTATGTGGCAATAAATCCATTTTCATAATTACCTGCGTCATCATATTCGTGCGTTGATCGAATGAATAATTTGTCACCCTCTTCAAACATACACTCTGCAATGACGTCAAATGAATTTATGTCAAATTCGTTTTTTCTGATCTGGGTTGTACATCTTTTTTGAACTATGTTCTTGTTTTTCGGATGAACATAATTTCCATTCAAAAATTTTTTGTGTAACTTTCCTGTTGCCGTATTGTAGATATTGACGCCACAATCTTCGGCTGCAAATAGGTTGATACTCAACAGTAAAAATGAAATAATTATTCTTTTCATTATTTTTCCTCGCTGTTCTATTGAATTTTCGTTGTCTAATGAAATAATCGCATATGTGCTGACTTTTGTTGGATCGATTAATTATTTTCGTGGAAACCTTTTTGAGTGTTTTAATCCAATTATTATTGCGATAATGGCTATTATACCTGCTATCATCATTATTAAACTTTCATCACTAAATAATACAGATTCCTGTTT
Organism: Fibrobacter sp.; assembly: GCA_017503015.1. Lineage (NCBI taxonomy): Bacteria > Pseudomonadati > Fibrobacterota > Fibrobacteria > Fibrobacterales > Fibrobacteraceae > Fibrobacter > Fibrobacter sp. The sequence goes on from JAFVTX010000050.1 coordinate 12,828, forward strand.
TTCAGTGTTCACTGTGGGTGTATTAGGCGTCTTTGTCGATGATGTGTTATTGTGAGTTTTGCGGAGAATCAATGCTAAAGTTTATGTTATAATATTCGATAATTCTGAGAGAATCAACTCTTTGGAGTTGATTGTTGTTTTTCAAAAACTCTTCGTATTTTTTAAAAGATTCTTCAAATACGGAGTCAATGGCATAAGCATTCCTATGTCTATAGAAAGATTCTTCGTTTAAGAATTCTTCGTAAATAAGTTTCCTGTTGCGTATTCTTGAGTTCTCGTATCGATTATTTTCTAAGGAATCGTCGTTTAATGAATTGTTTCTTTGATAGAGATACCCCACTCTAGCCGTTCCATATGCAGGGTACCAATTATGCGCTCTTGATGCTTTTTCCGCCCCCTTAAAAGTTTTTTCAATCAATTTTGTAGGTATTCTGGCCGCAAAAGCGTCAATAGACATAGAACAAAATAGTGCCGTAGTAATAATAACCATTAATTGTCTATATGTCATATTTTTTCCTTTGTTTGCGAAAACATTCTTCTCCAAAATTACTGTCTTATATATTCTTCCATATCTTTTTCATCTACAGAATGAATAAAGTACGTGCAATCTTTAGGCTCGGCTTTTCCGTTGTTTTCTATTTTCAACACATCAAGAACGGCTCCTAGGAAATTGCTTTTTATGGCGTAATTCACATTTTGAGATGTAACATCTTTAGATGGTCTTAGAGAAGCAACTATAATGCCGATAACTTTATCGCCTCTGATTAAAGGCCCCCCTGAATTGCCCGGTTGGATGGCAGCGTCTATTTGATACGATTTTACATCGTCCCTCAACCCTTTCCTCGAAGAAATTATTCCCTTTGTGGCCTTCAAACTTTGTCCTTGGACGCTTGTTTGTGGATATCCGTACGCAACCACATCTTCTCCGATGTCATAAATTTTTCGGTCAATAGCGCAAGCCGTTAATTTCTTTGTTGACCGAAGAATTGCCAAATCAAGGGCGACATCTTGATAAATGACCTCAAGATCTATAAAGTTTGTATCAAGCTCATCTTTTAAGGCATAAAGAAACTCGTTACCGTTAACTACATGCTGATTAGTGACAATAATGTTTGAATTAATAGCAAACCCACTTCCTGTTCCTGAATTGGATGTTCCGATATAATCAAAGAATAATTGAGAATCGTACATTCTTGTGACGGATGCGTATTCATCTCCAAATTCTACGATAACGGATGCACGAGTAGTGTCGTTTGCATAATACCCCTTATAAACAAGAATTTTTTCGTTGTTTTGGTCCATTCTTTCGGATTTATTCGTAATAATCAAGGAATATGTTCGCGGATTGTTCTTTTTGTTGTACAAAACTTCCATATTCAGGTTTTTATCCGTTACTTGAACGTTTATTTTTCCAGACAAACCCGTGAAACGACCGTCTGTATAACTATAAGCGCGGGCCGAATAATAGAAGACTCCCGCGTCTTTAAAAAACAATGTTTTTACAGATGGATTCGGTGAAGTTGTATTGTTTGATGGAACGGCCCACAGGAATTGTGTGCAAATTAAGCACAACAGCGCAAGAGTTGTTTTCTTCATTCCCTGATCCTTTCTGCCAAAGGCAGTCTGCGAGCAGCGGTCTCGTTCTGAAAGCCGAATGAGATTGCTTCACCCCTATTCAGGGTTCGCAATGACAAGATGCCATATCTTTTCTTGGAAAACAAAAAAAGGTATGGTGTCGCTCGGCTTTTGTTGTGAAGGCTCTGGTAAACCTGCCGCTCAGAAGCACAACGGTAAGCGTAAACTCACCGTGGGCATACGCCCAACGACCCACACCCGATCGGTGTGAGTGTTCGTCTTCACCCTGAACGGCTACGTACTTGTGTACAGACCAAAGTTTACCAGACTTTTCACAACGGGAACAAGAGTACTACTCTAATTCAATATGTCACTAGAAATATATATAAAGAAAATGGAAAGGGGATACCCCGAAAATGGCAAAAAAACAGGATTATGGGAGATTCCGGGTCAAGCCCGCAACGCCTGGCCTGCAAAAAACACGCGAAATTTGCGATTATTCTGCGCTTTTGGTAATATTTGTAATGTTTGTACTTTGCGTTTTTGGGAAAAATCTAAATCTTGATACATTGCGTTTTTGGCAAAATTTTAGTATATTGCATAAATGGAGGCATCCAGATGATTACCTTTGAACGCAAGATTTACCAAAAACTGCTGCAATGGAAAGCGGAATCACAGGGTAACGAAGCGCTTCTCATAGAAGGGGCCCGTCGAGTCGGTAAAAGCACCGTCGTGGAAACTTTCGCACAAAGAGAATACAAATCCTACATTCTCATCGATTTTAACGATTGCGAAGTATCTGTCAAGAAGGCTTTCGACAAGTTGAACGACCTGAACAATTTCTTCGCGGTTCTCTCCTACACATACGGAGTGACGCTTTATCCGCGGAATTCTTTAATCATTTTTGATGAAGTGCAAAAATTCCCAAAGGCTCGCCAAAGCATCAAGAAACTTGTCAAAGACGGTCGGTTTGATTATATAGAAACAGGATCACTCATTTCAATAAACGAAAATGTAAAGGATATAACCATTCCTTCGGAAGAGACGTCCATCCAGATGTTTCCGATGGATTTTGAGGAGTTTTGCACAGCCTTTGGAAAATCAAACATTTGTGAATACATACGGCAATGCTTTTTTGACAGTAAGCCGTTGGAACAGGGTCTGCACGACGACGCCATGCAGTTATTTAAGTTGTATATGCTTATCGGCGGGATGCCACAATCCATTGCGGAATATCTGGAACACTCCTTCAGTTTTGAATATAGTGACCGACGCAAGCGAAGTATAATTAGTCTATACAAGAAGGATATTCAGAAAATCAAAGGGGCCTACCGATCCAAGGTTCTTTCAACCTTTGAACAGATTCCGGCTTTTCTCTCCAAACACGAAAAGCGAGTGACTTTGTCAAAAATCAAGAATGGAATTAATACCAAGAACACATACGAGAATACCTTTATGTGGCTTGGCAATTCCATGATAACAAACAACTGTCTCAGATGTTCCGACCCAAATGTGGGCATGGCTTTGAACAGCGATGATTCTGCAATTAAGTGTTATATGGGCGATACCGGACTCCTTTTTTCGCTCGCTTTTAACGAAAATACAATCACAAACGAGCAACTCTACAAGCAGATTATGAATGACAAGCTTGCGATAAACAAGGAAATGCTTTATGAAAATGCGATTGCACAGATGCTTGTGGCTAACGGGCATAAGCTGTATTTTTACACACGTTATAATCCAATTTTGCATAGGAACGACTTGGAAATAGATTTCCTGCTGAGTGATATGGGATCTGCGGGGGGCAAAGTTGTCCCCGTTGAAGTCAAGTCGTCCAAGAATTACACTACGACTTCATTGACCGATTTCAATCGCCTTTACAAAAAGAGAATTGCCAAGTCGTTCATTATCCACCCGAAAAAATATTCCATAAAAGAAGACGGAACAATTTGCATCCCTCCCTATATGACTATCTGCTTGTAAAAACGGTTTCTCTGGAGAAGTTCTTTATATAAAAAAATCCCGCGAACCATCGCGGGACTTTGTGTAAAGGAGATCCCCGCCTTTGCGGGGATGACAATTAGGATTACAGCTTGATGCTGCAGGGCTTGGCGTTCCAGATTTCTTCGGCGTACTGCTTGATGGTACGGTCGGAACTGAACTTGCCCATGCGAGCCACGTTGAGGATAGCCTTCTCGGCCCAGGCCTTCTTGTTCTGGTATTCCTTTGCCACCTTGGCCTGCATATCTACGTAGCTGCGGAAGTCGGCGCAGAGCATGTAGGGGTCGTGAGTCAGGAGTTTGTCTGCAATGTGCTTGAACAGTTCCGGACGGTCGGGGCTGAAGAAGCCAGAACCGATCAGGTCGATAACGCGGCGCAGGTCGTCGTCCTTCTCGTAGAAGTCGCGGGGGCGGTAACCCTTGGCCAGCAAGTCGGTCACTTCTTCAACGGTGAGGCCGAAGATGAAGATGTTTTCGTCGCCTACTTCTTCCTTCATTTCCACGTTGGCGCCGTCCAGCGTACCGATGGTGAGTGCGCCGTTCAAGGCGAACTTCATGTTTCCGGTACCCGAGGCTTCGGTGCCCGCGGTAGAAATCTGTTCGGAAAGGTCTGCTGCCGGAATGATCTTCTCGGCGAAGGACACGCGGTAGTTTTCCAGGAACACCATCTTCAGCTTGCCCTTGCAGACCGGGTCGGCGTCGATGATGGCGGCCACGGCGTTGGCAAGGCGGATAATCTGCTTGGCCATCCAGTAACCGGGAGCGGACTTACCGCCGATCATGATGGTGCGGGGCATGATTTCCTTGCCGTCCTTCAGCTGGATATACAGGTGGATGGCATGCAAGATGTTCAGGAGCTGGCGCTTGTATTCGTGAATGCGCTTCACCTGTACGTCAAAGAACGTGTTGGTATCCACGTCCACGCCCTGAGTTTCCTTCAGGTACTTGGCCAGGCGTTCCTTATTCTGCTTCTTGACCGCCATGAATTCCTTCTGGAAGGCGGCGTCCTTGGCGAACTTTTCCAGCTTCTTCAGGTCATCCAGGTCCTTCACCCAGCTGTCACCGATCTTCTTGGTGATGAGTTCGGACATGGCGGGGTTGGCCTTGCGGACCCAGCGACGCGGCGTCACGCCGTTGGTCTTGTTGTTGAACTTTTCGGGCCACAGTTCGTAGAAGTCCTTGAAGAGGGTGGTCTTCAGCAGGTCGCTGTGGAGGGCGGCCACGCCGTTCACGGCAAAGGAACCCACGATGGAGAGGTAGGCCATGCGGACCATCTTGCAGCCGCCTTCTTCGATAAGGCTCATGCGGGCAAGGCGGTCGTTGTCGCCGGGCCACTTCATGCTGACCATGCGGAGGAACCGGGCGTTGATTTCGTAGATGATCTGCAGGTGGCGGGGCAGCAGGTTCTCGAACAGGCTGACGGGCCACTTTTCCAGAGCTTCCGGCATCAGGGTGTGGTTCGTGTAGGCGAAGGTGTGGGTCACAATGTCCCAGGCCTCGTCCCATTCCAGACCTTCGATGTCCAGAAGGATACGCATCATTTCGGCAATGGAAATTGCCGGGTGGGTGTCGTTCAGCTGGATCGCCACCTTCTCGGGGAACTTCTTCCAGTCATTCTTGTGGAGCTTCTTGAAACGCTTGATGATATCCTGCAGGGAGGCGGAGCACAGGAAGTACTGCTGCTTCAGGCGCAGTTCCTTGCCGTTCATGGAGGAATCGTTGGGGTACAGCACCTTGGAGATGGTCTCGGAAAGTTCCATGTCCTGCACGGCGGCGATGTAGTCGCCGTTGTTGAAGTAGCTGAGACCGAAGTCGTCCGTCGATTTGGCGCTCCAGAGACGCAGGTTGTTCACGGTGTTGTTCTTGTAGCCCGGAATCGGAGTGTCGTACGGCAGGGCCAGCACGTAGTCCTTGGTTTCCCAGCGGTTGCGGAGCTTGCCGTTTTCGTCGGTCCAGCTCACCACGTAACCGTAGAAGGGCACCTTGATGGCGTTGGCCGGGCGGGCGATTTCCCAGGGGTTCGGCAGGCGCAGCCAGTTGTCGGGCTGTTCTTCCTGTTCGCCGTTCACGATCTTCTGGCTGAACATACCGTATTCGTAGCGGATGCCCATACCGGTGGCGGGCAATTCCAGAGTGGCCATAGAATCCAGGAAGCAGGCGGCCAAGCGGCCGAGACCGCCGTTACCGAGACCCGCGTCCACTTCCTGCTCGCGGAGTTCTTCCAGGGTCATGCCCAGTTCGTCCAGGGCTTCTACTACGGCCTGTTCCACATCCAGGTTCAGCACGGAGTTGCCGAGGGTACGGCCAATCAAGAATTCCAGGGACAGGTAATAGACGCGCTTCACGTCCTTCTCGTAATAAGTCTCCTGGGTCTTGATCCAGCGGTCCACCAGACGGTCGCGCACGGCGTAAGCCACGGCCAGGAACTTCTCATGGTCGGTGACGGTGTCCATGCTGCGGGCCAGCGTGTGGTTGATATGGTCGGTGAACGCCTTGCGGAAGGATTCCGCGTCGGTTCCGAGAACCGGGGCTTCTACAGCCTTCTTAGATGCTTTTGCCATAAAATTAAGCCTATGGTTTTAGGGTTGAAAATTCACGAGGGAAAATTTAGAAATCTTTGCCTGGATATGGGCGGGCCCCGCTTCGCGGGTCGGGCCCTTGCGCTATAAAAAGGCCTGATGTTCGCCCTGCTCACCGGCCTTTTTTGCGTTCAAAAGGGGCACATGCCCCTTTCGAATGGCACAGCCACTTCACGCCCTCCCGCAAATGCAAGAAAAAATTAAATTAAGGAAAATAAACGCGAGGAAATTATGGACTGGAGCAAAAATACAATCAAGTTTTTAAGTGCTGCCTGCATTGCCGTTTTTTTAATTTCGGCCACTGCCTGCGGAGACGATTCTTCAAGCGGATCTCCCGCAGACCCGAATACAGAACAGACTTCTGGATCTTCTTCGGGAACAGAATCGGGTGACGGGGCAGGAACCGAGCAATCTTCCACAAGCGAAGCGTTGATATCTGCCACCATTACCACAGAAAGGTCTCTGCCCGTGGTTGCCGACAGCAATGGGTTTTTCGACGTAGCCGATATCTACAAGGCCGCTCCGTCTAGTTATAAGATAGCCTTCGTGCTGCGCCATGCGGAACGTGAATCGGGCCTTGGGCAAGAATCTCCCTTGACCGAAGTAGGGGTGCAGCAGGCGATTGATCTTGGAAAAAAACTTGCAGGTGGTGATGAGTCGTTCTATTATGCTTCTACAGACTTTATCCGCACTCGCGAAACGTGTAATAATATCGCCAAGGGTCGCGGTGAAACAGGTAGTGTCACGGAAACCCAGGCCGATTTGCTGAACGGAAGCTATTTCTTGACCGTTTCTTCGGACAGTTTGGACGCCTTTGCGTTGAAGAAGGGTGGTGGCTGGAAAATAATTTCAGCATATGCATATGGCGAGGATTATTACGCCGAGCAGATGAAGCCTCTTTTCTATGACTTTTTTGAGCGAGGAAACCAATTCATCATGGAGAATATCGTTGCCAATATGAATCAGTGGAAAAGAGTCAGCGTCCTTGTGACACATGATATCCTGATTGAGCCTCTGGTAGTCTATGCCAGTAACAGAACTGTAGATGTGAATTACTATAAGAGCCGTCGTTGGGTAAACTACATGACTGGAATTGCCGTAGTTCTTAACGGGAATAGTCAGGTGGAACTGTACCCTGTTCGGGGTACGGAAATCGGCTTCATGATGCAGGGCCAGACGACGTCTGTTTCCACCGATTCGACGGACGTAAAATAGAATCAAAATATGAAAGTCGCATTGCTTGGTTCTACCGGTCTTGTGGGGAAAAATGTCTTGAGCCTGCTTGCAAGGCTTCCGCAGGTGGTACATGTCTATTGCCCGGTGCGAACGGTGCCGGACTTACAAGCCCTTGGAATTACTCGGGGGGAATCCAAGATACACTTTGAAATGGTGGATTTTGAACAAGTAAGCGGAACCTACCGCCAGGTCCTTATGGCGGGGTTTCTCGGTTGCGATGCGGTAATATGCTGCCTTGGCACGACTAAAAAGCAGGCGGGCAGCAAAGTTGCACAAGAAAAAGTGGATGTTCGGCTTCCTCTTTCGCTGGCGGCCATTGCAAAAAGTGCAGGAGTCAAGAATTTTCTGTGCGTCAGCGCCCAGGGGGCAGACAGCCATTCGCCTTTTTTTTACAACCGTCTCAAGGGCATGCTGGAAGAAGGCCTTACCATGATGAATTTCGAGACGCTTACCCTGGTGCGGCCCTCCCTGCTTTTAGGCAAGCACAAGGACAGACGCTTCGGTGAAGAACTTCTGCAAAAGACCATCGGTGCCCATCCGGAATGGATCCCGGCCTATGTGCGGCCTGTTCACGCCGAAACCGTAGCTGCCCATCTGGTAGCATCCCTCTTGAAACCGCCTACGGACCATATCTGCGCCACCGACTGCGTCAAGGGCAAGCGAATCATCTACAACCGCATACTCGCCCAGACGAAAGTGGCCGAACTTTTTTAATTTCACATTCCACACTCCACATTTCACATTTTTTTCATGTCCGAAAAAACTTTACTGCTCCTTGATTCTTACGCGCTTGCGTTCCGCATGTTTTACGCCTATAGCCAGAACCCGCTGGTGAACAGCAAGGGCGAAGACGTCTCCATGATGCACGGCTACTGGGGAGCGGTACTCCGTATTCTGGCAAAGCACAAGCCAACCCATTTTGCCATCGCTCGGGACGTGGCCCACACCAAGACATTCAGGCACGATCTTTACCCGGACTACAAGGCCAATCGCGGGCCCATGCCCGAAGAAATGGCCGCCCAGATGCCTCTTTTAGGAGAGAGCATGGAGGCCAGCGGAATCCCGCTGCTTTCGGAGCCCGGCTACGAGGCCGACGACGTGATGGCCAGCGTGGCTACCGCTGCGGTGGAGGCAGGCTTTGACCATGTGGTGATTCTTTCCAAGGACAAGGACATGTCCCAGATCGTGTCCGACAAGATTCACCTGTTCCATTTGACCAAGGGTGCCGACGGCATAGACTTTGGCCCTGACCAGGTGGTGGAAAAATACGGCCTCCCGCCGGAAAAGATTCGGGATTATCTGGCGCTCATGGGGGACGCCAGCGATAACGTCCCGGGAGTTCCGAAGGTTGGCCCCAAGACTGCCATACAGCTGCTGAACGATTTCGGCGATATGGACAACCTGTACGCCAATCTGGACAAGGTGACCAAGAAGGGACTTCACGACAATCTGGAGCAGAATAGGGAAAAGGCGTTTTTGAGCCGAGAACTGGTGACGCTCCAGACCAAGCGGGCCTTTAGCGGGAGCCTTTCTGCCCTGGAATACAACGGAATCCATGTGGACACCCTGGCGGAGATTTTCAAGGAACACGAAATCAACAGCCTGCTTCGCTTGCTGGAAAAAGTTCCCGGCAAGGCGGGGTTCGTGCACGATGGCGACAATCAGCAGGGCGAGTTTCCGGAGGGCGACCGCATCGCTGCTGTCGATGACGTTCTCCCCACCTACATTTGCGTTGATTCCGCCGAAAAGTTCCAACAGATGATGGCTGAATTTGCGGCGGCTACAGAAATCGGCGTGGATACGGAAACCGACGGTCTGGATTCTATGGCCTGCAATCTGGTGGGGCTGTGCCTTGCCGCCGCAAGCGAAGATGGCTCTGTTCCCAAGGGCTACTACGTTCCCCTTGCCCATACCGACGACATCGGGTTCCCCGTAGGCAATTTCGATAGTGCTGCCGTAAAGGAATGGTTCCTGGCCTTTTGGGATGAATCTTGCGAGGTCGTTGACGGCAAGCATCGCCGCACTTTCGTTTTTCATAACGCAAAGTTCGACTTGCATGTGCTTTCCCGAGCTTTTGGACTTTCCATTCCGCAAATTACTGCGGCTAAGATAGTAGATACCCTCATTGCCGCCTGGATGCTTTCGCCGGGTCAGACGGGCCTCGGGCTGGACAACCAGGTGATGCAGCGCCTGAACCACGAGATGATTCCCATAGAAAATCTCATCGGGCGTGGCAAGAGCCAGATTCCTTTCAACCGCGTTCCTGTGAAGGATGCCGCCGAATACGGCGCCGAAGATGCGGTCTATACGCTCCGCCTCTGGAGGCCTCTGCTGCAAGAGCTCCAGAAGATGGACTACGAGAAGTTTTTCTACAGCCAGGAAATGCCCCTGCTGAAGGTGCTGTACCAGATGGAGGGCGTTGGGGCCTACGTGGATACGGCGGTCCTCAAGAATCTGGAAGTGGAACTTGCCGGTCGTATTGAAAAACTGGAAAAAGAAATCTGCGACATGGCGGGGCTGGAATTCAACATCGGTAGCCCAAAACAGCTGGGCGAGGTGCTGTTCGATACCTTGGGACTCCCCGAAATCAAGAAACGCAGCACCGACGCCGCCGTGCTGGAGGAACTTTCCGTCAGTGCACCGCACCCCATCGTTTTTGCCATCATAGAGTACCGCGAACTCAAGAAGATGCAGAGCACCTACGTATCAGTGCTCCCGACGCTGGTGAACCCGAGGACAAAGCGGATTCACACCAGCTTTATCCAGTGGGGGACGGCTACGGGTCGCCTTTCCAGCCGAGATCCCAACTTGCAGAACATTCCGGTCCGTAGCGATTTGGGCAAAAAGATACGTGCCGCATTCGTTCCCGAGAACCCGGACAATGTCATCTTGGCTGTGGACTACTCTCAGATTGAGCTCCGCATGTTGGCCCACCTGAGCGGCGACCCCGCCCTTATCGAAAGCTACAAGGAAGGAATCGACATTCACGCCCGCACGGCCGCCGCCATCTACGGAGTAGAATTGGACGCCGTCACCGCAGACATGCGTCGCGACGCCAAGGTGGTGAACTTCGGCATCCTCTACGGCATGACGGCTTTCCGCCTGTCTCGGGACTTGAAAATCCCCATGGCCCAGGCCAGGGATTTTATCACCGGGTATTTCGGCATGTATCAGGGAGTGCAAAAGTTTATCGACGACACCAAGGCCTACGCCCACAAGAACGGCTATGTGGAAACCCTTTCGGGCCGCCGCCGCTACATCGCGGGCATTGACAGTTCCGACCGCATGGAAAGCCAGATGGCGGAACGCATGGCGGTAAACACCCCGGTGCAGGGTAGTGCCGCAGACCTCATCAAGATTGCAATGATCCGCATTCAGGAGCGTATCAACCGGGAAAATCTCCCCCTGAAGATGATGCTCCAGGTCCACGACGAACTGGTTTTCGAGTGCCCCAAGGACCGTCTGGAAGAACTTTCTGCCATGGTGAAGGCCGAAATGGAAGGGGCCATGGAACTGAGGGTGCCCCTGGTGGCAAGCGTCGGTTCTGGGGAAAATTGGCTTGAGGCTCACTAATGACCGTTCGCGCTAAGGTAGGGTGCTACTTCTCTGGTCGGCGCTCACTCTCGCCTTCGACGACTCGTTGATATGAGTCGCCTGCGGCTCACGGATGCCCGTTCGCGCTAAAGCATGGGGCTACTTCTCTGGTCGGCGCTCACTCTCGCCTTCGACGACTCGTTGATGCGAGTCGCCTGCGGCTCACGGATGCCCGTTCGCGCTAGAATGTTTTATATATTTCTAAAAAAAGGAGCGGTTATGCGACTTGGAAAATTTTTTGCCTTGCTTTTGATGGCACTGCCTGTTCTCGCTATTGTCGCTTGTGGCGAAACGGTTTCCTCTACCGACGCCAGTGCCAATGGCGGCCTTGACGCCGTTCCCGGATACCACCCCGGAAAGGTTTATTCTTCTAAGGCAGACCTAGTTTCCTCGTCGTCTCAAGCGCCTACGTCTGGTGCGGAAAGTTCCGCTACCGAGGGAAGCAGCACTTCTGAGAATTCCAGTTCTTCCGAAGAAACTTCCAGTTCCTCGGTGGACTTTTCCGAGTCCAACATCCAGGTAGACGAAAGTGGTGTTGCGGTCATTACGGAGGAATATTTGGATGACGTTGCCTCCGGCAAGGCGGCGGAACTCGACAACTCGTGGGACCTGTTGGAAAACCAAGGCGAAGACGTAGAAGGGTTCGTAGGGAGCAGAAGCTTGAAATTTACCGTGGACGACCTGGATTTTGCGCGGGGTCATTACTATTGCTTGACGGAATCCCAGGAATGGTTCGAAATCACCAAGGAAAAATTGCAGGAATCCAAGCTCCCGTTCCTGTGGGATGGTCCGGCATACGAGGCCAGGGCGGGCTTTACCCTGGATTTTGCCAATGTTTGCGAATCGATCTATATTGCAACAGAATAGATTGAATAAAAACGCCAAAATTTGTCGAATTTCGCCAAATTGTGTACAAATGTGTGAAATTATTCACATAGCTATTGCTATTTTGTTTATAAAAATATATGTTGTATAGACCCATTGTTCGGAGGTTCTATGCAATTGACAAAAATTCTGTTGCCAACTACAGCTCTGACTATAACCATTGGGCTTTTTGCCTGCTCTAGTTCGGTTTCTCCTTCGGAAGGCTCGGATGATGCAATTGCTTCCGAAGAAGACGGCCTGGAACCGTTTATTCCCGGCTTTGATCCGGGTAAGTATTCATCCAAGGCGGACGAACCCTCCAGTTCTGCTAGCGATGTAACTTCTAGCGAGTCCGAAGGACAGTCTGCTACTTCCGGTGAGGAATCTTCGGAATCCGGCGCAGAATCGGCCTCCTCTGGTGATGACAGCTCTGCGAGCAAGGGCGACGATTCTGCCTCTTCTGGAGATGGTAGTTCTGCAAGCAGGGATGATGAATCTTCGTCTTCTGAAGACGCTTCGTCTGCTTCGGCCGGAGAATCGACCATGGCTGACAATGGCGACATTACTGCTGGTAAGGATCTCATGGATGGCGTGGACGAAGGTACAAGTAACCAGCTGAATGAAAATGTTGCCGCCTGTGCCACGGCAGAAGGTTGTCCCGAAGGTTTTGAAGAATTAAATGGTGGCTTGGTTGTAGATAAGGATGGCTCTGGAAATTTGGATTTCAACTCCTTTGACGAAAACGACTACTATTGCTTCTCTGGAGAGGGGGAGTGGTTGAAGCTGGATCGTGCAAAGTTGGGAGAGTTTATTCCCCATTTTAAGAATGGTGCGGCATGGGGTAACCTGAGTCACTTTGAAATCCGCTTCGAAGACCTCTGCAGTGCGGTCTACATTATGCGGAAATAATAAACTTGTTTGAGAGAAAATGGAGGACCCTTCGGGGTCCTTTTTTATTCCCGCTTAATCACGTCCTTTTGGGCGGTCACATGGGGCATGAACCGCTTCATGAAGGGTATGATTCCCAAGTATAAAAGCATGGTGACCACGAAGACGAAGGCGAGTGAAACGCCTTTGGACCAGTGAATGTGAAATTCCCGCAGAATCTTGATAATGGCCCACTGTACCCAGCCGTGGGTCACGAGAATCATGATGGAATATCGCCCGAAATAAGACACCAGGGGAATCTTCTTGATGGCCTTGGACAAAAGGAGTATGCCCAGCGCTCCGGATAGTCCGCAAAGGTAAGTGCTCCAGAAGGGCAGCTGGAAATGGTTTTGTACATAGCTTACCGTGGAGTCCGACAGGAGGTACACCAGGCCAAAGCCCAGGAGGGCCAAGGGGATGTTCAGCTTGTCCAACTTGTTCGGCTTGAGAAGAGCCGTATAGCGGAAGGCAAAATGCCCGGCGCAGAAATAGGGGATGGCCGTCATGGCGGTGTCCATGAACATGGGCAGATTGATGCCTTTTCGCCCGAGAAAGAATCCCAGGCCGCCAACGGCCAATGACAGGGCCACAAGTCCCAAGTTGGAAAATTTTGGCGGAAGCTTCTTTGCCGCGAGGTAAATTCCGTAAAAAATCAGGTTGGTCCAGAAAAGCCCCAGCAGAAACCAGATGGGAAAATTCGGGAAATATCCCTGCCAAATGAAAGAATACCACACGCTACAGCCGGGGCTTGGCCGCAGGTGGAAGTGGGCGAGGATGAACGGCAAAATGCAGGAAGTGGTAATGAAAAAGAAGGTGAAGGGGATCAGCAGCTTGTTGACTTTCCGCAGGCAAAAATCGAAGAATCCGGCGTAGCTCTTGAAGAACAGCCCCGAAAGAAAAAAGTACAGGGGCATGCGGAAGGTGGAAAGGGGAAGTTTCAGCGGGTAGGTGTCCAGCCCCCAGGTGCTTGCCACATGGTGCCACACCACCAGCATGATGCAGAGGCCTTTGGCAAGGTCCACAAAGGCGTAGCGGGGCTTTTCGGTAGGTAGGGCAGAGGGCATTTGGTGCTTTTAGGGTGCGGACAAGAATTCGAGGATTTTGGTCTTGAATTCGGGCAGCTCGTCGAATACGGCGTGGCCGTAACCTTCGTACATCTGCAATTCGCAGGGGGTGCCGGCAGCCTTTAGCCTGTCGTAGATTTTTTGGGAGGCTTCGGGGGTGACCACCTGGTCCTTGCTTGCGGCAAGAATGAGGGTGGGGCACTTGATGTTTTCCAGTCCGTTACGGGTGTCCACAAAATCGCAGGCGTCGGAGAAAACGGCAAAGCGGTCCATCTCTTCGGCAGAGACATCCTTGTACATGACCTGGAGGGCCCTGCCGTAACGTTTGGCGAAAGGTTCCGAGAAGCAGTCCCGGATAAAGGCTTTCACTAGACCGTCGCCATCGTGGGCCCTGGCAAGCCTTGTCCATTCTCCGATTACCTTGAGTTGTTGGGGCTCAGCCTTGGAGGTGGAACAGCCGAGTACGAGTTTCCAGACCAGTTTCGGGTAATTTGCCGCCAAATGCTGGGCCACCATGCCTCCCTGGGACACTCCGTAAAGGGCTACGTCCTTGAGGCCGAGGGCACGCAGGGCAAGTGCCTGGTCCCGGGCCATGTCTTCTACGGAGTAGCCGGGGTTGGCGTCCTTTCGCCGGTCGAAAAAGTAAAGCGTGTAGCCTTCGGTGAACATCTTGAAGGGCACTTGCAGGGCGTCTGCAGATTTCATGACGCTCCTGATGGCAAGACCCGGAATGACCACCAGCGGGCGAGGGCCAGTTCCGAACTGGGCGTATTCCATTTCAAATCCGTCGGTGCAGACATTGTGTACAAGTTTATCACTCATACCCTAAAAGATAGATACATCTTTCACAAAAGGGGATGCTATTTCTTATTTTTTTGTCATCCCCGCGAACACTTTCGTCGTCATCCTCGCGACCTGTGGTGAGCGTAGTCGAACCAAGGCGAGGATCTTGTAAATAAGGAGTCTATATGAACAAGTTCTTTGCCATCCTCGGAACCATCTCGCTTTCGATGCTTGCCGCCGCCTGCAGCGACACCAAGACCGCCAAGGAAACTGCCGCACCAGCAAATACTGCTGTCGCGGAATCCGAGACGCCCGCTGCCGATGCTTCGGCTGGCTCAGCAACCGCCCCACAGGTCGAGGGCACCAAGACGATTACGCTTTCAACCGGTGCAAGCGTCACCTGGATTCAGGACAACGCGGGCAACAAGCTGAACCCGCGCAGCCTTTTTAGCGACGCCAGCGATTCCCTCTACAACAGCCTGAACATGCCCGACGGAATCCCGGCTAGCGTGAGCACGTTCCTCGTGAAGGTTGACGGCAAGTACATCTTGTTCGACGCAGGCCTCGGGGCTTTCGGCGGACAGCTCATGAACCGCCTTGCCGCTCTCGGCGTGAACCCCGACAGCATCGGGCTTGTCTACCTCACACATTTCCATGTGGACCACATCTCGGGCCTTGTCGCAAAGGATGATGCCGGCAACGACACGAAGGTTTTCAAGAACGCCGCCGTATATGCGGGCAAGGTGGAATATGACGCCTGGATGAACGACATCCCGAAAAACGACTTGCAAAAGAACATCATGGCGCTCTACAAGGATAGCCTTCACTTGTTCGCATTTGGCGACACGCTCCCCCACGGAGTGCTCGCGATGGACGCCATCGGGCATACGCCGGGCCATACCGCATTCCAGCTAGCAAACCTGCTTGTCGTCGGTGATTTGATGCACGGTTACGCCCTGCAGAAGGACCACCCCGAAATCAACTCCAACTACGACATGGACAAGCCGAAATCCGCCGAGAGCCGCAAGCGCATCATGCAATACGCAAGCGACAACAAACTCCTGATGGCCGGCATGCACCTGCCCCCTCCGGGATTTGCGGAATAATCCTAAATAGACATCGCTGCCATAAACAGCCGCGGCGATATACAGAACGAAAGCGTGAAGTAGAACTTCTGAGAATTTACCAAATACCCAAATTCATAATTCGCAAGCCATAGCGAAGGCATGCCGCCGATACGGATTGACGCTCCGTATTCAAAGCCGGTTTCCTTTTCCCAACCAATTTCGGGCCCTACGATAACAGAAAGATAAAGTCCCGTTTTCCATAGGTACCGCAAATTAGGCTGGAAAAAGCCCCCTTGTTGATGACCGTCGTAGTCGTAGATGAACCTAATCCGATTCATCCATATCAGCACGTGCGGAGGGCCCCATGTCCCATACACGGATTTCGGTCTTGCGGGTTCGTACAAGACGCTGGACCTGCCCAATACCACATCCACTCCAGCAGAAAAAATCCCCGGGCCAGTACCAACCGCGACGCCCCAAAGACTGGGAACAAATCCTTCCGGGAACATAAAGAAGTTCGGCTTCTTTTGGGAGTCGTACTCCACATAATCCGGGTCCTTTTCTTGCTCCAAATCTATTGCCAGGGAATACCCCGGCAAGGATAAGGCCAAAACGAGAATCAGATTCCAAACAAACTTCATGGTGTTATGAATATAAAAAAAGATCCCCGCCTGCGCGGGGATGACATTAGGGCGTCGAGAATGACATTCCTGTCAATTTAGCCTTGATGTTTCGCATCCAAGCCTCTGCGGTTCGGTCATGGGCAAGCAAGCTTGCCCGCGACTCTCGCCTTGCTAGGCCTTAACAGTCGTGAAGGCGAATGCCTCTCCATCAGCGTCGTTGGCTTCGAGGCCATCGGCTGCGGCAGCCCAGGCAATCTTCACAGTCTGAGTTTCGCCGGCGATATAAGCTTCATTCTCAGCCACGGCCTGCTTGAAGACTTCGCTTGCAGAGAACAGCGTCACTTCGATCTTGTCGGTGATGGCGTAGTTCTGGTCCTTACGGCGGTTCTGGATGCGGTTCACGAGTTCGCGGGCCACGCAGGCGCGGCGGAGTTCGTCCGTGATCTTGAGGTCCAGAGCCACGGTGAAGTGCTGGTTGGCTTCCACGGCCATGCCGTCGGCCACGATGCGGTTGAGCATGAGGCAGTCGGCACCGACTTCACCGAAGTCGAACTTGATGGTTTCGCCATTCTGCAGAGCCTTGATTTCATCGACGGTCAGCGAATTCAGCTTGGCAGAAATCACCTTCATATTCTTCGCGTAATCCGGGCCCTTCGCCTTGATGGCAAGGAAGTTCGGCTTTGCGGAGAGCTTCACGAGCTTCGTCTCATCTTCGAGGAACTTCATTTCGCGAACGTTGAGTTCTTCGAGGATCAAATCCTTCATGGTCTCGGCGACGTTCTTTTCTTCGGTGCCGTGAGCAACGACCGTCATGCTGGCAATCGGCATACGGTTCTTTACGTTATTCGTAGCGCGAATCACGCGGCCCATTTCGACCATACCACGCACCATGGCGATGCGTTCCACGAGCTTTTCGTCCATCAGGGACTTGTCGGCGCTGGGGAATTCGCAGAGGTGCACGCTCACCGGAGCATTGGCATCCACTTCGCGAACGAGAATCTGGTAGATTTCTTCGGCGAGGAGCGGGAGGAACGGAGCGAGAATCTTGGAGAAGTCCACCAAGACCTTGTACATGGTGGCGTAGGCGGCGTTCTTGTCGCCATCGTTTTCGCTCTTCCAGAAACGGCGACGGCTGCGGCGCACGTACCAGTTCGTGAGGTCATCTACCGCGGCAATCACGGCGGGCACCACGTTGTACAGGCGGTAAGCCTTCATTTCCACTTCGACCTTGGCAGCCAAATCCTGCAATGTTGCAAGCATCCAGCGGTCAAGTTCATTCTCGCTCTTGACTTCCTGACCCGGCTTCCAGTTCAACTGGCCCTTGGCGGCGTCGGCGTTGTGGTTAGACACAAAGAATGCCACGGCGTTCCAAAGCGGGAGCATCACCTGCTTCACGATGCCCTTCACGCCTTCTTCGCTAAAGCGCAGGTCTTCGGCCTTCAAGGCGGCAGAGTTGATCATGAACAAGCGAATGGCGTCGGCACCCGTGCGTTCGATGAGGTCGTTCGGGTCCGGATAGTTGCGCTTGGACTTACTCATCTTGGAGCCGTCCTCAGCCAAGATAATACCGTTCACAATCACGTTCTTGAATGCGGGCTTCTGGAACAGGGCGTTAGAAAGCACGGTCAGCGTGTAGAACCAACCACGAGTCTGGTCAAGGCCTTCGGCAATGAAGTCCGCCGGGAAGCTGCGTTCTACCAGTTCCTTGTTTTCGAACGGGTAATGGCGGCTGGCATACGGCATGGAGCCGGATTCAAACCAGCAGTCAAACACTTCGGGCGTGCGGCGGTAAACCTTGCCGTCCTTTTCAATCGTGAGCTTGTCAACAAAGTGCTTGTGCAAGTCGTCCAGCTTCACGCCGGTGAGCTGCTGCAGTTCTTCGATGGAGCCGACAGCAATCGTGTCGCCGTCGTCGCTGAGCCACACCGGAATCGGCGTACCCCAGAAACGGTTACGGGAAAGGTTCCAGTCGCGGGCGCCTTCGAGCCACTTGCCAAAGCGTCCGTTCTTGATGTGGTCCGGCACCCAGTTCACGGTCTGGTTGTTTTCGACCATCCATTCCTTCAGGGTCTTGGTGATACCGTCCTTGCTTGTGACAGGGGCGTCAATCTTCAGGAACCATGTCTTGAGGGCGCGGTAAATCAGAGGAACGCCGGTACGCCAGCAGTGCGGGTAGCTATGGACAATCACGTCCTGCTTGAACACGCGGCCCTGTTCCTTGAAGTAGCGGATAATTTCCTTGTCGGCTTCCTTCGCACCGAGGCCCTTCCACATCGGGACCTTGTCGGTGAACTTGCCTTCGGTATCCAGCGGGTCGAAAAGGCCGAGGTCGAGTTCAGCGCCCTTCTGGAAGTCTTCTTCACCGAAGGAAGGAGCGGTATGCACGGCGCCGGTACCGTCTTCGGTACTCACGTAGTCGGCGGGGTAAATCTTGTAGTGGCGGGACAGCTGGTCTGGCGTCACGAATGCATCGGAAATGCGGGAAAGCGGCTCGTAGTCCTTGCCCACGAGTTCGGAGCCCTTGCAGGTATCCACGATGTTCGGGTTCTTGAAGTAGGCGGCGGTGCGGCTTGCGGCAATCCAGTACTTCTTGCCGTCCTGCTCCACCAGGTTGTAGTCCATGTCCGGGCCCACAACGATGCAGAAGTTGGAGTACAGCGTCCACGGGGTCGTCGTCCACACGAGGATGCTCGTATCCTTGAACTTGGGCTCGCTCGAGTTGATCGGGAAAATCAGCGTGAGGGACGGGTCCTGACGGTCCTTATAGCCCTGGTTGGTTTCGAAGTTCGAAAGCGGAGTCGCGAGAGCCGGGCTGTACGGCTGGATGCGGTAGCCCTGGTAGATGAGGCCCTTGTCAAAGCACTGCTTGAACACCCACCACACAGATTCCATGAAGTTCTTATCCATGGTCTTGTAGCCCTTGTCGAAGTCCACCCAGCGGCCCATGCGGCGAACAGTCTTCTTCCATTCGCTGGTGTACTTGAGCACCTTGCCGCGGCAGGTTTCGTTGAACTTGTCGACACCGAGCTTCTGGATTTCGGCAACGCCCGCGAGACCGAGTTCGTTCTGGACGAGAGATTCAATCGGAAGGCCGTGGCAGTCCCAACCGAAACCGCGCGGAACCTTCTTGCCCTTCATAGTCCAGTAACGCGGAACGATATCCTTGATGGTACCGGCAAGCAAGTGACCGTAGTGCGGAAGACCCGTTGCAAACGGAGGGCCATCGTAGAAAGTGTACGGTTCAGTTTCCGGACGGGAGTCCAGCGACTTCTTGAACGATTCATCCTTATCCCACAGGGCGAGCACACGCTCTTCGATCTGCGGGAAGGTCTCTTCTTTCTTTACTTCACGAAACATAGTTTCCTCGGAACAGTGGAATGCAAGGTGTCATCCTGAGCGAAGCCCGTCAGGGCGTAGTCGAAGGATCCAGGCTAGCATTAACCACATGGACATTAAATTTTCGGCGGTAAATTTAGAAAATAGAGGAGGCTATGGCAAACTAGCCTATCTTAAACTGCAGGATTTCTTCGGCAGTCTGTTTATCGACAGTTTTTTCCGACATGCTCGGCATACTGCCCCTATTCCAGCAAGTTTTACTTGCCTTTCGGTGGATTTTTGTAAGGATTTGGAGGAGCCATGTACTGTTCCCTCACAACCCCATTGTAAGGACTTATCTACGGCAATCGCAAATAGATGACCGCCTACGCCACTATATTTAGGCTTTTCCACAAGATTCTTGTTATTCTATCTAAATACCAGTGAATTTTTTTGCGATTGTGGATGTATCACTTGGAACATATATCCATTGCAAGAAAGATTTTGATGATTCCAATAACGCCTGTTACACAATTGACACAGAATACATCTACAAAAAAATGTCTACTTGTGGCACCAATTTACGTCCTCAAAGAAAGTCTTCTTTCAACCACACGGTCCTCTAATCCTTTATGCAACGTATATTCAGAAATATATCAGGCAGGTTATACAGACGTTCTTTCGAAATGTATAGAGTACGATTAATCATGATGTAAACAAATTGGTTGTATTCATCTATTGTAGACGTCCAAAATCTGTTTCCAAATGGATAGACGGAGAATCCAAATTTATCGTTTCCACCGCCATCTCTCCAAAGTAATTTTGAACTAAGTGAGCGTCCGGCATGATTTCCTCCTGCATTCCATTGTCTTCCACCGGCCACAGATATCAATTTATTCCATTCCGATTCCGTTGGCAAATGCCATCCTTCCGGGCATATTCCTCGCAAAGGATGTTTCAAAAAGAGTTCTTGTTGTTTGCGGTTCTGATTCTGAAAATCCGCTTCTGATATATTCAATGCTGCAAAGCCGTTATAGAGCCTACCAAAAAGATTGCATACATTTTCATTGTTGTCAGTACATTTGCTGTTTTTTAATGCAGGCTCACTTCCGTAATAATTGAGATTTTCGGCCATCCAAACTTGGTCTCCAATTTGTACAGAACGATACACATGGTCATCTCTAAAATCTTTAAAGTAAGTGTAGTGGGGAATTATTTCCCCAGCTATGATTTTCCCAGGAGCAAATTGCAAATTTTTAGTATTTACTTCTGTTGTATTTTGCCATTCTTCATCAAAACAGACTGTAAGAGCATATTCAGTCAATTCATTTTCTTTAGTACATATTCCAACTTCTTTTTCTACAAGATAGGGTTTTCTCAGTAATTTCTTTTTTCGTTCACATACAAGTGTGGTAGAATCTGTTCCATTGAAATAGGATATCATCCAATTTGATTCTGCATCATTACAGAGGTCCTGACCGATGGAATCAAGCAACGCTGGTTCAGGATTTATTAATTTGCCTCTATGTTTATCACAAATAAACAAATCGGAATTAATTTTTTTCACCCAACTAAATTTAGGATTTTCACAAGATTTATGACTAGCCAATTCAAATTGGTCTAGACGACGATATTTACCTGTTTGTGCATTACACAGAAATGGAGTAGTCGCTGTTTCGCTGTATTTCAATCCAGTAGGTAGTTCCTTGATTTGAGCTGAGTCGCCTGTTGTACAGGTTAAATCCAAATAATGAGGATAATCGTTTAAAATCTGAGAACAAGAAAAAATATTGACCCCAAAATTTTCTTCAACATATTTATCTATAGCAGGAAACAATATGCAAGCTCCCTTCACATTTGAGAGCGGTATGTCACCATAGCTCGCATAATAATCCGTTATTTTTTTTGCAAGTTCTTTTTCTTCAATTTTTTCATATTTTTGAACAAATTTAACTTTTTCAATCCATACATCATCCATTTCAAACCATGGAGTCTTTTCTAGTTCGAGGCTGAATTTTCTTATTATATTTTCAAAAGGCTTTTGTGTTCTTTTCACCTTCATTTTCTTAGTAACATCTACTTCGATTTTTCCGGAAATACATTCTTTTTTCATATTCTTTGAGAATTCATCTAAATAAGAAAGACATTTCTTTTTTTTCTTGGCTGATCCGTCAAAAGAACAAATTATTGACTCACGAAAATAGCCCTTACTATGATGATACTGAGCGTCATTTTCTATAGAAGCCTTGATAACCGAGTATATTCCTTCCCACTTTTCGAGACACTCTTTCTTGGGCAACTTTTCCTTGACAACCGTATCAATTTCTGCAGTGATAGGGAATTCGACAAGACCCTTTTGGTCCAATTCTTTCAAATAGTTCAACTGGCTTTCCATATCTAACTTGCTTACGTATAAACTACACACGCTTATATTTTCTTTCGAGTTGCAGAAATTACCTTTGTAATGATCTATATCTTCCATAGAAGTTGATTTCATCCAATCAATACATGCGCTCACATCAAATTCCGATTTTCCAGAACAAATTTGAGCGATGTATTTATCTACAAATTCAGGAGAGCATTCAGAAGATTCATCCTTGCTACAATTATTGTATTTGTCTAGACCTAGTATCCATTTATACCCTGTTAACGGGCCACCATAAATAAATTCAGCATCTTTAATAGATAAGGATGCCGGCAAGTAAACTCCACGAACATTCATTTTTTGTTTTAAATTCTGCGCAGTCTTATAGTCGCCTTTATCAATGGCGTTTTTCAGGCCGGGATGAACTTCTGCTAGCACGTATGGCACTGATATGAACGCAAAGACAATTGCGAGCAGATGTCTGCATATTGCTATGGGCATATAAACTCCTTGGTTAATTTCGTTGGAGTTCCGCCCCTGCTAGACAAGGAACTTCGCCAAATTTTGTATGAATACAAAAAAGGCGCAGATCGTTGCGTTTACCTAGATGAGGCTGTGCATGCCTAATAGACGATAAACACAAACGACCCACGCCCCAAACGGGCTGTTGCCCTTGGTCTATACGACCAAAAACCGACCGAAAAGTCGGCACGACAAACTGAAGCATACCGTAAAAACGGCATACCTGCGTGAGCGTTCGTCCTGTTCCCGTCTATTTGAAATTTGCACATTTCATCTAGAGAACAAGAGCAAAAACTCTTTCACTCTCTAAAAATAACTTAAATATGGGCAAAACGCTCAGCAAATTTACAAAAATAGACGATTTTGTGAAGAAAACGGCTATTTTGAGCCAAATTGTAAAGCCTAAGGAGGATTTTGGGCGGGTGGGGGTAAGCGGGGCGTTGCGGGTGCGGCGTCTGAGCGCCCGCTAGAAGGGGTAGCGGAAAACGCTGCCAGGCGGTTGCAGCGAGGGGGAGCCTTCCCCCTTCCACATCGGGACCTTGTCGGTGAACTTGCCTTCGGTATCGAGCGGGTCGACAGGCTCACCGACATTGTAAGATCCCTGAGCTTGCCGAAGGGATTGCACAATCCATCGCCAACGCAACCTAACGTTAAATTTTCGGGCGTAAAGATAGAAAAAGGAGCGAAAAGCGTTCTTTCTAGGGCTTGCTTTTTTCGTATTTTGCCCTTATCCACTCGGGGCTGCGGGCGCGGGTTTCAATACTTACGCCGTCGATTACGCCATTCCAGGTCTCGGTCCTTATTTCGTTGCCGCCCACGCGGAATGGAACGCTCCGGTTCAGGTCATTTGGAACAAATTCCTGTGCATTGCCTACGGGCTTGCCGTTTACGAACATGCTCACCATGTGGTCCTTCGAAACGAGTACGAGGAACGCCCATTCTCCCACAGGGACGCTGCTTGAATCGCCGAAGAAAATGGCTTCGGGATAGTTGGGCATACTTTTCATTACGGTGAATGAACCGGTGTTCGACTCAAAATGCCACTGGAACCGCGACGTGGAATCGCTCCAGTAGGCGCGCTGGCAGAACAGGGCCTGGTGCTCTCCGTTTGGACCGTTCCATTTTGTCCACAGCGAAAGGGTGAAGTCTCCGCCAGTGGGGTTGAGGGTGTCCAGGTCTATATACTGCCCCGGTTCAAGCAGTACGCCATTGCCGCTTACGCCCTCTACATAATTTACACTGTCTGCAATTTTTCCGTTGTGGTCAAACACGTATTCGTCGCCGTTCATTTCGATGTCTATCGTGGTCCATCCGGTATTGGCCCCGCTTACGTCGTCGGCGTGGGAAGATGTGAATCCGTAGGTTTCCCCAAGCAGGTCAAGGTCTGGATTCCAAAGGTGTCCTCCGTAGTTCTCCAGTTGCGGAAGTACCAGCGTGTCGCCGGCGTCCTGTATCGAGAACGGGATGTAACCCGTCACCGAAACACTTTCTGAATAAATTAACGTTTCTTGTATGCCGGGTGGAATCGAATCGAAACGGAAGGATCCGTCTGCCTGCACTTCGGCCATGAGGCGTGTTCCGCCGATACGGACCAATCCAGACGTTGCACCAGAAATGCTTCCCCGGACAGCCTTGTTTGTGCCGATGCGGATTTCCTCTGTCTTTTGAGTTGGCGGGAGAGAAAGGCCCGAAAGTGCACCCGATTCGGCGTACAGGTAGAGCTCCGGCGTGGCCTGCTTGCCGATATGTTCATCGTCGGCGGGCATCTTGAATTCAAACTGGGCGTTGGAATCGGCAAAGGTTTCCAGGGAATCGACAATTTCAATGCCGTTGTCCCAATACAGCGCAAGCCGTGCGGCGGGCATTTTTTTGCCCTGCATGTTGACTACGGTTCCGCAGAATACTACCGAGTCTGGTTCCTGTGCAACAGAATTTCCGATATCGGTAACGCCGCCAGCCACATCGTTGCTGTTTGAACAAGCGAGGAGGACAAGGGGTGCAGCAAGGGTGGGCATCCACCCACGGCAAGGTTGTCTAAGCCAAACTATCAAACGATTCATCCTTCGTCCTCCTTCGTGAGCATCTTGCTCATCGGGAACGCCACAAGCATCATTTCGTAAATACGCTCCACGTTGGTGTCGTTGGACGCGCGGGCTATAATTTTTTTGCGGGCTTCCTCAAGAATTTCTACGGCGTAGTCATAGGAACTTTTGCTCATGGCAAGGGTCGTGAATGTAGCAAAGCG
This sequence comes from Fibrobacter sp., assembly GCA_017503015.1. Taxonomy (NCBI): domain Bacteria; kingdom Pseudomonadati; phylum Fibrobacterota; class Fibrobacteria; order Fibrobacterales; family Fibrobacteraceae; genus Fibrobacter; species Fibrobacter sp. The sequence goes on from JAFVTX010000050.1 coordinate 37,587, forward strand.
TTCGTCCTTGGGCATGGATTCCACTGCACCTATGGCGTGCTGTATGTACTCGTGTCGGATTTGCCGGAGTGCAATGGGTGGAATTTCTGCGGCGTCCAGCATTTGCGAAGTCAGTTCGTAGCGGTCGCCCTCTTTTTTCAAGAGTCCCCATTCCAGCAGGTTTTTCACCGCCTTGCGGGCTTCTTCTGTCGTTATTTGCGGCGTGAGCGACCGTGCCAGCACGCGGTAGTCTTCGTGCCAGTCCAGGTCAACGGCGAGTTCGCGTATGATAGGGTAGTACCACTTGCTAAAGTAAGCCTGCTCGCGGGTGGTGACATGGGTGAACTCGATCTGCTTGCGGATTTGCAGAATCTGTTTCCACGCCTGCTCCCGGATGTCCACCTGCTCTGCCTGGTTGTATTGCACCAGCGCCTCGAAGTATTCTTTTTGCAGGGGCTCGAAGTCCATGGCCTTCGAAATTTTCTCGATGGACTTGTGCGTAAGGTTGAATCGCCCGCGAATTACATTCAGGCAGTAAGAGGAACTGCTGAATCCGGCTTTTGCCGCAAAGAAACGGTGGGAAAACACGGAGCGCATTTTTTTCTGCTCTTCGAAATAATCCTGCATGAACTTGCGGAAATCGTCGTAGTCGAATAGATGTTCCAGTGCGATACTCACGCTCCAAAAGATATAAAATTTTTACACATAAATCAATAAATTTTGTAAATATTTAGTGTTTTTGATTTTAGTGTGTAATAAAAATTACACAAATGGAGGCGAAAATAGGTTTTTTACACGCTTTTAACACGGAATCTTTTTCTACAGGTGACAAAAAACTGGGATTTGGGGCAAAGGGATTCTATTTATTGCGCAGGACAATGTCAGGAGTGTTATTTATGCAGAAAAAAATGACAGGATGGATTATGCTGGCGGCACTTGTCGCCGGAATGGGAGCGGATGTATTTGCCGCCAATGGCGATGCTTACACATGGCCCGGCTACCGCAGCGACTTGGATTACGACACAAAATCGAATCTGGGCGACATTCAGCCGCCGACCAAGTTCAATAACAATTGTTCGGGCGTTACCGGAAAGAAGGCCGGTAAATGGTGGGCGTTTTATTGGGGCAAGGACCGCGACAGCCGCATTACTGACGTGACAATTGATTCAATTCTCAAGAAGTACGATACTGACTTTGAGTATTTGTACAATGGGATGGGCTGGGCGCCGGATGCCCAGGCGCAAGAAGGCCAATACAGTGCCGTTTACTACTATGGCTCGGGTACATGTGCCGGTGGAGCAAAGGAAGACACGACGGGCGGTTGGCAGACATGGGTTGCGGGCTACACGGCCGTGGCAGCCTCGTTCTATCCGCTGTACAGTTTCAATACGAGTTGCCCTTACCACGATCGTGTGGCGCAGATGGATGCGATGATTCACGAGGGAATACACTCGATGACGAACGGCTACCCCGGTGCAAAGGATGCGCACTGGTTTCAGGAAGCGGGTAACACATGGATTCAGCAGGATATGTTCAGTCACCGTGATGGCGTTTACAGCGGCATGGGGTTCCTGAATGCGGCGACGGTCATCGCTCCCTTCATGCCGATTGAAACATATTCGGGCTGGCTGATTGACGGCACGTTCGGTGGTCCGGGCGGTGGTGCCGATAATGGCGGTGTTACGGGCAAGAATCAGAGGTACCTCTTGGGTGGCTCGCAGTACAGCAACATTTTCCCCACCTTCATGGGAACTTGGCTGGGTACGGGATCTGTCCGCTGGATTTACGGGAATGCTTACGGCAAAACAAAGTACTTGCTCGAAACGTACGCCCTCGACAAGGGGCTCGGCGAAGCGGGCGTTCGTCGCCTGATTACAGAATTCCGCGCAAGGCTTGCACTCCTGGACATGAAGAAATGGTCAAACGAGATCAAGTCCCTGCTGAATAATAATTTTGGTAGCAATACCTACTGGGAACAGGATTATTGGGACAACAAGAACTACAGCTACACCTGGAAAATGACACCGTACCAGAGCGTGACCGCGAACGGCGATTACCTCGTCCCGAACCAGGACATTACTCCGGGCTGGTCGGGCGCGAACTATATCCCGCTCAAGGTGCAGAGCGGAGCCAAGCAGGTGAGTGTGAGCTTTTACCCGAACGGCAGCAATTCCAACAATACCAACATGAATTTTTTGATTTGCTATCGCGCCACCGATGGGACCCCCGTTTACAGCGAACCTATTACCGGTGAAGGCACGGCGACGCTTCGGCTTGACAAGGCTCCTTCTTCGACAGGCGGGACGCAGATGGTCTTTGCCGTGGTTGTGAATACCGACTTCCAATATACGGGCAATACGGAAATACGAAAAAAACACTATGACTACAAGTTGAAACTTGAAAGTGGCATCAGCGGTGCAGGTGATGCGTACACCAAGTATTACAACGACTTTAAGTTGGATTATGACTGGCCTGAAATTGGCGATAGCCCCACTCCCACGTCGAGCAGTTCTTCGGGAACGCCGGTATCCAGCAGTTCTTCCAGTGTGGTAACACCGGGCGGTTCCTCCAGCTCTGCGCAGCCCGCAAGTTCCAGTAGCGTCGTTATCGGCAGAGTCGATACATACAACGTGAAGGTGTCGCTCCCCATAGATGACAACTACACTCCCGTCACTGTAAACTTTGACGTGGCCGAGGTGGCCGCAAAGTTGGGGCTTTCCGCTTTGACTATTTCCCAGGCTACTTTCTTTGCCCAGGAATCCGACGGCACGGTTGTCACGAAATCCACGGCCAAGGAACCTGGACATTGGTTTGGCAAGGACGGTTCTGTGGTGGCATGGGGCGAAAAAGCCTATGTGTTTTCGGAGGCGGATGTTTCCAAGGGAACGCTTTCTATTGGGCATTACCCCAACCGCGTGAACAATGGCGAGACCTACAGTTTTACGCAGGGGCTTTCCTATAACGGGAAACAGGTGCTGTTTAGGGTTTCGGTGACGCTCACTAACGGCAAGGATGGTGCCGAGATTGTTGTGGAAGAGTCCAGCAGTTCTACTGCTTCGTCTTCAGCCGGGCTAGCGGCTTCGAGTTCGTCGAGCGGTGCAAATGTAAGTTCGTCAAGTGCCGTCACCAGCGGGATGGCGGTCCTTATGGATGGCTTGAACGGCCCGGCGAGGAACATGGGGGTTTCTTACCGGCACGGGATGATTATGGTGCAGTACTCGCTCCCCCAGAGGGACAACGTGAAAATCAGCCTGTTTACGGGTTATGGCGCCCTTGTGGCGCAAGAAATCACGGGCCGGTTGAATGCCGGAGTGCACACGTATTCCTTTGACTTGGCGGGGCTACCTGCGGGCATGTACATCGTAAAGGTTTCCTCCGGCAGTTACCGTGAGGCAAGACCGATTAGCATTACACGCTAAAGACTTTGCTATCGGGTCCCGAAATTATCCATGGGACACGGGGACCCGTATTATTCCAATTTGGAATATCATTTTTTGTAAAAATAATACTATCGTGTGACATTTCTGGCGCAAAGCGGGTATATTAGAGAAGATGGTTCAATTCAAGGGAGGCCTGATGTCCAACGCAAATCCGCAAATGAAACACATAGTGCTCATAACCCTGTCCGCCGCCATTGGCGGGTTTCTGTTCGGGTTTGACTCGTCCGTCATCAACGGGGCAAACGGGGCGTTAAAGGCACACTTTAACGCGACGGACTATGAACTGGCCTGGTCTGTCTCCCTGGCCCTTATTGGGGCTGCTATCGGTGCGTTTTTTGCCGGGCGGATTGCCGACGCCTTCGGCCGCGTGCGTTGTATGCTTTTTGCTTCAGACCTGTTCCTGTTGAGCGCAATCGGGTCGGGCATTCCTTTTGGCATCCCGGACTTTATTATGTGGCGTATCATCGGGGGGCTCGGTATTGGAATGGCAAGCATTATCGCACCGATCTACATTGCAGAAACTGCGCCAGCCCACTTGCGTGGACGCTTGGGCTCATTGCAACAGTTCGCTATCGTGATAGGAATTTTTGTAGCGCTCCTTTCGAACTACCTCATCGTACGCATTGCGGGTTCGGCAAACAATCCGATGTTCGGCCACATCAAGGCATGGCAGGTGATGTTCTGGGTCGAAATTATCCCGTCGGTAATTTACGGCTATGCCGCCTGGAAGCTCCCTGAATCGCCCCGTTACCTGATTCACAAAGGGCTTCTGGACGAAGCCAAGAAAGTCATTGCCAAGATCAATCCCGAAGGGGTTGACGAAGAGGTTGAAAAGATTCAGGGTTCCTTCAGCAATAAAAAGCCCGCCAAGTTCACCGATTTGTTGGAGGTCATTAACAAGAAGGAGCGGATCACTCCGGTTTTGTGGGCTGGCTTGGGCCTTGCTATTTTGCAGCAGCTGGTTGGCATCAACGTTATCTTCTACTACGGCACCATGCTCTGGCAGAGTGTGGGCTTTGGTGAAAGCGACGCGTTCCTCACCAGCGTGATTTCTAGCGCCATCAACTTGGTGATGACCGTTGCCGCCATTTTGCTTGTGGACAAGCTAGGCCGTAAACCCCTTCTGCTTATCGGTAGCGTTGGCATGGCGGTGACCTTGAGTACCCTTACGATTTGCTTTATGAGTAGCGGTGGCGCAGCCCTGTCTGATTCGGCTGCCTTTGTGGCCCTGATAGCGGCAAACCTCTACATCGCCTTCTTTGCGGCGACCTGGGGCCCTGTGATGTGGGTGATGCTGGGCGAAATGTTCAACAATCGTATCCGCACTATCGCCATCGCCATTTGCGGGTTGGCCCAGTGGTTTGCAAACTTCGTGGTCACCTGGACATTCCCCGTGCTCACGGGCGAAGACGGCTTTGGCGTTGGTCCCACCTACGGTATCTATTCGTTCTTTGCCATATTCAGCATCTTCTTCGTGGCAAAATTTATCAAGGAAACCAAGGGTAAACAGCTAGAAGATATGTAATTGCGAATTGATTAATGCAAGTGCATAATCACGGGCCGGTTCTTGCCGGCCTCTGTCTTATGGATGGTAAGCTTGCCCGTGCTGTCGTAGCTGAACTGTTCGCCGACGCGTTCGCCGTTTACGAAGGAGAGGCTATCTCGTAGGACGCCGCTTTTGTACCAGTTGCGTAAAATTCCGTTCCGCTTGCCCTCTTTCCAGAAGGCTTCGCTTGCAAGTTTCCCGCCTAGGCTGTCGGGGTAGAAACTCCGGCTTATGGCAATCTCGCCGTTTTCCCAGATTTCTTCGTAACGCAGGTCGTGCCCTTTCTTGTAGTACCACAGGGTGGCGCCCTTGACGGCGCGATCCAAGACGGCGCTACTGTCCAGGGTCCCGCCTGGAACGCCCGCCACAAAGGATGTCTCGGCGCAAATCATCCCGTAGTTGTATTCGCACTGGCCGTATCCGATTCCCGTCCCGTTCACGAACTCGCTTTCGATTACAAGGTGCAGGTGGCCGTCGTCCAGCCGCCAGACGGAATCCCTTGCTCCCATTTTCCAACGCTCCCGTCTGTAGGGGAGTAACCCGTCTTCGGAAGGAAGGTAGAATTCACGAGGGCCATCCAGCACGCCGTCCGTGTAGCCTTCTGTAACAAGCCAGGAATTCTTTTCGTCTGCGGCGTAGGTGATTTGCGGCCCGTTAAATACTCCGTATCGGCAGCTCGTGGAATGTCTTCGCTTTCCGTTCTCGTAATACTCCATGATGATTCCCGCACTGTCGCCACCATGGCAGCTGTTTTCTTCTTGGATCTTTCCGTTCTTGGACCATTTTTTCCACACGCCTACGGTGTCGCCCTTGTCGTTGTAATGTTCCTCGAAGGCCTTGTTGCCGTTGTAATGAAACCCTTCCCAGTCCCCTACGGGGTGGTCGTCTTTGTAATAACGGACCGCTTCCACTTTCTTGTCGCCGTAATAACTGGTCCATTTGCCTTCGCGTTTGCCCTTTTTGTACTGGCCAACCATCACAACGTTTCCAAGCCCGGTCCAGCGTTTGATTTCACCGTGGGGAACGTTGTCCTTGTAAGGGATCTCGAATTCCTTGATTCCGTTGTTGTACCACTCGTTCCGCTTCAGGATTTCGCCGTCGGGATACACCCATACGGAGGTTTTCTTGACCCCGTTGGCGTGTCGTTCCACCACCTGTTCTTCGGCTCTTTCTACGGTACAGCCGCAAAAGAAGGCGAAAACACAAAAAAAAGTGGCAAAATGGAGGAATCTCATGGCATTCAAGGTAGAAAAAAGGTAATTTCTTTTTGTGGAAGAATTGAAAAACAAGTCTATCAAGGAAACTTTCCGCTCCAAGCTGAAAACTCCCTGGGTATGGATGGTGGTGGCCCTGACGGTAGGGCTCACTATATTGTTTTCCCTTTCCCAGAAACCCCAGATGGTCCTTTATTCCCAGTACATCAAGTCCCTTTCGGACTTTCAGCTGCTGGACGCCAGGCTTTCAAAGGATATGGAACGAGCCCGTAGCGGTTACGGTCTGGACACCATGAGAATCTTGTCCGAGACCATGACCCTCAGGGAAATGGCGGTATCCTTCGCCCGCCAGATGGACGAGCTGCAGGGGTTCGGTTTTGAGCGACCGAGTTCTGCTTTGGTAAGCCGTTTCGAGCGGGAGGTCTTGGGCAAGGTTTCTACGGCCAGGCGTTATTTGACGGTCAGGACCCAGTGGCTGAGTTCCTGGCAGCAACTGTCTTATGTGGTAAACAGCCTGCCCGACAACCAGGAATACGTGGTCCGGGAACTTCTGGATTCTGCCAGAGCGGGGTTCCCGGTGGTGCGGCCCGAAGGTCTTGGACTTCCGGATAGTATTACGCCCCAGTTGGATATGCTTCTGAACATCAACGTGGATCTTTCTCATGCCTGGGCCCGCATCGACAACGATGCCGCCATGCTGAACAGCGAGGAACTCATACAATTTTTCCAGATGGAACGGCTAAACGAAATCGCCCTGAACGCAAAGATTCCCCTGGTCTTCTACTTCTTGACCTTGGTGCTTCTTTTAGCTACATTTTTCTTTATGTTCCGTTCCAAGCAATAGTTTTCGATGCCCAGATTTCGTTCAAGACGCTCTATCTATTTCAATTTTGCCTTGCTGTTCTTGTTGGCGGTGGTCTGGTGCGTGTCCTACGCGGGGCCTGTGTTGCAGAGCTTTTTCAAGGAAGAACACCTTTTTTATGGACAGGTCTCCTATGCCGCTATCCCGAGCGTCTTTGGAGGCAGCAACGTTCCGTTTTTGGACAAGACTTTCTTTAGGATAAACGGTGACGACAGCGCTACCTTTGTCCTGTACGCGTCAGAAGAAATGCTGGACGAAATGTCGGATTGGTTCAGCTTTGCCGCCATCAACGTGGGGGATGTTCCTCTGGAAATCAGTGCCGTTAGGCTGTCTGACAACCGCTATATCGTCAAGTCCTTGGCCTCGACCTACGGTGAACTGGACTGGGAAACGGTGTCGGAATACCAGCTGGTCAACTCCCTGATAGCCCTTGGAATCATTGGGGTCTGTTCTGTCGGTTTCCTGATATTCTTTATCCTCGCCATAAGAAACAAAAGATGAAACCTCTTTGGGTGCTGTTGCTTGCCGTATCCCTGGCCCTCGGGGCTAGTCGGGATCCCTTGACGGTTTCGGTTCTGCCGACAAAGGCTACCGGCACTGTGTTGCGGGTACCTGTTGGAATCTGGTGGCCTGAATACGATTCAAAGGCCAAGGCGTCGTTTCCTGGACATGCAGCGAAAAAGGATGTGGTGGTCTGGTTCCACGGCGGCATGACCAGCGGCAACTGTCAAAAGGGCTTGGTGGCGGGGGAGGCCTTTTCAGATATTTTCCTGGATGTGGTGGTGTTGAGCGCTTCGGCCTGCAAGGAAAACCATTGGGCGACGGAGGTTATGGTTTCTGCGGTGGATGCGGCCCTGGATTCCATTGCCAGGAGGCGGAGGGGATTTGTAGAAGAGGTCTCCCTTGTGGGCGTCTCTGACGGCTCTCTTGGGGTTCTGGTTTATTCTATGTACGGGAAACGCCGGGTGAAGAACCGGCTTTTGGTAAGTTCCTATGGCAAACTGTTGGGGGAGGCCCCCGCTGTTGCGGCATTTCCTAAGATGAACTCTGGAAGGTGGCGCTTTTTGCAGGGCGGTGCCGACAGGCTCTATCCTCCGTCGGAGACAATCCCCTGGATTCAGGATTTTTGCAGGAATGTGGGGGCGGACTGCGACCTGAGGTATGACCCCTCTGGGGAGCATGACTGGAGCTATTGGCAAGGCCACCACCTGGATTGGATTCGGGAAGCGTTCCCTTTCAAGAAATAATCGGGCTACCCCCTTGACAAAACGGGCTTTTTTTTCAAAATTTGGTGCACCACGCGGATGTGGTGGAACTGGTAGACACGCTAGATTCAGGTTCTAGTGCTCGCGAGGGCATGAAGGTTCAAGTCCTTTCATCCGCACTGAAGGCCCGCCGACTCGTTCGGCGGGTTTTTCTGTTTTCTTCATTCTGTTGATAACACCAGCATTGTCATGCCCGCGAAGGCGGGCATCTACTGGCGAGATCTGTGTATGGATCCTCGCCTACGCGAGGATGACGTTCCTTGAACTTCGAACCTCGAACCTGTTTCCTACATTTCAGCCCATGATTCTAGACGAAATTCCCGAAACGGAACTGCCTGGCGAGCGGGTTGTTCTTCGGGTGCTACACGAACCTGATGCGGCAGGTCTTTACCGCCTGATTGATGCTTCCCGCGAGCATCTCTCGCGGTTCCTGCCCTGGCCTCCTGATTGTAATTCCGTCGAAGACGTTATGGACCGTCTGGAAACCTGGGAGATGCAGGCCCAGATGGGTAACGGAGCCTGCTGGGGCGTTTTTGAGAAAACCGCCGGCGGGGATAGTCTTGCGGGCTGCATCTTTATCGGCTGGGTTCATCCAGAGCACCGCTCGGCCACTGTCAGTTACTGGCTTGGGCAGAACTTTACAGGTCGCGGCCTCGCGACGGAATCCCTGAACCTCCTGAGCAAGTTCTGCTTCGAAGCCTTGAAATTGAACCGCCTGGAAATTACGGCTTCTGTAGAAAATAAGGCAAGCATCGCTCTTGCCAAGCGGTGCGGCTTCAAGGAAGAAGGCGTTTCTAGGGACTTTGAATGCCTGCGTGGACAATTCCACGACCACCTGCGCCTGTCGAAACTTGCTTGTGATAACTAGCCCCTAGATCCTAGTCTCTAATTCCTAATCTGGTTACTTAGGTAAACGATATTTAACCATCGGATAGTGCCTTTGCCCCCCTAGACTTCTATTTTTAGGGTATGGAAAATGGAGAAAGTGTAAAATTGACAGAGCCCGATGTGCTGCAATACACGAATTTTCGCGTGTATCTTCGGGACTACTACGAATACAAGAAGAAGACCCAGCCGGCCTTCAGTTTGCGTTTTTTTGCCGAAAAAGCGGGACTTTCCAGTCACGCCCACCTGAAACTGACTATCGACGGCAAGAGAAACATTACCAAGAGTACGGTCACAAAGCTTATCCACGGTCTCGGACTTATTAAGCAGCGGGCCACTTACTTCGAGAACCTGGTGTTCTTTAACCAGGCCACCGACGACGAAGAAAAGAAGGTCTATTACGAGCAACTGGTCAAGGCTAGCCCCCATTCTAAGCTCCACAAGATGGACCAGGCCCAGCTCCGTATCTTTAGGGAATGGCACCATTCCGTCATTCTGGAAATGGTGTCCCTGAAGGGGTTCCGCCCTATTCCCGACTGGGTTTCCAAGCGTCTCGATGGCAAGGTGACTCCTGCCCAGGTGCAGGAATCCTTCAACCTCCTTCTGGAACTTGGCCTCCTGGTCAAGACGGCCAACGGATTTCGCCAGCGGGACCCTATGATCACTACCGATGACGAGGTCCAGGACCTGATGGTAAAGCAGTACCACCAGCAGATGTTGGAGATGTCTAGGGATAAGTTGTCCGAACTGGCAAGCCAGGACAGGGACTTTTCGGCCCTCACTTTCAGCATAAGGCGCAAAGATTTCCCCAATTTGAAAAAACAAATCCAACTAATGCGCAAAGAACTACTAGATTTTTCAGCCGATGCTGGAGAAGGAGACGACGTAGTTCAGGTTAATATCCAGCTGTTCCCCCTAACACGAGGAATGTAATGCGCTTTGCGGGGTTTAAATTTGGGGTTTTGATGGCTATGGCGGGTGTTGCCATGGCTTTTGTGGCTTGTTCTAGTGATGATAAGTCTGTGGCGGGTATCGAAATCGGGAACCCGTCCTTGGCCTTTACGGCAGATTTCTCTGTTGATTATTCCGAAATTTCCTCTAATTCTCTTGCTAAGGCGGCTGCCAAGGATGAACCTCTGCTGCTGGATTCCTTCGCCTTGGATTTCTTTGAGGTCCGCTCTTACTCCAGTTACTATGTGGCAGTAGACATCGATGTGGCAAAGGGCGTGCAGCTTTGGCCCGGTGAAGATCTTGCGGATTCTTCCTTGAAGGTTTCCTTTACTGACGCCGACCAGGTGGCAGAGCCTTTCAAGAATATACAATTGGAAGACAAGGGTTACTTGAAAGAGATGGGTGTTTCCTTTAGGCCGGCTAAAGGAATGTCCGACATCCGCGGAAGGTTGTTGATAAACGGCAACTATGTTCCCGTCCAGTATTCCCTCTCTTGGTTCGAACAGTTTGAATTACGGTATCACCACTCTCAGATAGAAAAGGTTTCGGACAGTGCTGCGAATTTGTCCGTAGTGTTCTATCCCCGCTATTTTGTAGATGGAATAGATTTCTCTACGGTCGAGGTTGCAGAGGATGGTGTTGTCTATCTTGATGAGGCGCGTAATGCTTCAATATGGGCGAAGCTGAACCAACAGTTCATCTCCAGCTTCAGACCGCTTCGATACGGATACACCGCTGTCGATGGTAATACTTCTGAGGATTATGTCCTGGACATTTGGGAAGGAATAATTGGTTCCTTGAGTGATAATACCATTACGAATGGGGATTTTTCCAAGGATTTTTATGGTTGGATTGTCTTTGACCAGTTCGACGGAAAATCCATTGCCTCTGTAAAAAAGGAAGGTAATGGAGAGCAGATTGCAAAAATCCAGGTGACTGAAGGTGGCAAGTATTCTTATAGTGTTCAACTCATTCAAGAAAATGTGGCTCTCCTTGCCGGCAAAAAGTACAAGTGCGTGTTTACCATCTGGTCCGATGTAGAGGGGCAAATTACCGCCAGAATCGGTGCCTACGATGATTACGAGACCATCGGCTTCCAGAAACATGTAGATGTGGGAACTTCGGGCAAGTCTGTAGAAATCGAATTTGTCCCGAAGGAGAGCACCCCCTTCGCCCGCTTTGAACTGAACCTTGGCGGTGAAGAACGGACCTTCTACATCAAGGCCGTAAAGATTTACCGCCTGCAAGAATAAAGCGTTTTTCTTTCGTCATGGCGGACTTGATCCGCCATCTTGCATTCGTTAGATTGTAAAATTTCAAAAATCTGAAGATTTTTAGGCATGTTTTCGGTGAAAAAAGCGTCTATACAAGTAGATGCTCTTTTTTGTGAGGAAATATGCTTGAATCCTGGTCCAATCTTGTTTTTGGAATGGAATGCCTTGGCTGTGGTTCTGCTTCGGAGAATCTTGACCCGTGGCTGTGCCCTGAATGCCGGAAGGCCCTTGTCGGGCTTTCAAAGGAGACTCGACATCCTTCGGACGATGTGGTCTGCCTGTTCCCTATGGAAGAATTGACCCGACGGTTAATACACCTGTTGAAATACCGGGGCATTCCCGGAATGGCGACATACCTGGTAAAGCACTCCTGCGTTATGCAGGGACGCTCTGAAAACTTGTTTCCGGAATTTGTGCGGCCGCTTTACTTTGTGCCGGTGCCACTCCATAGGGCCCGTTTTCGTGAACGGGGCTATAATCAGGCAGAAATGATAGCTCGTGCTTTGGCTACGTTGACGGGTGGTCAGGTATGTCGCTGGTTAAAGCGCAAGACATTTAGGGTGTCCCAGACAAAACTCTCCCAACAGGGACGGCAGCAAAATGTGGCAGGTGCCTTTGAACCGGCGCTTCCAAGAAAACTCCCTTCTTGTGGGACGGTAATCATTGTAGATGATGTTTATACCACTGGGGCGACTACGGGTGCGTGCCTTGATGCCTTAGGTAAGGATTTTCCCTTGAATACGAAGGTATGCACCCTGCTTTACGATATGCCCCTTAGCGCTACGATGGATTATGTGGCTGACCGAAGGGCCTTTTGGAAGGTGGATTAGTGATGAGTCTTGAGTTGTGAGTAATGAGTTGTGAGAACTGATAATATAAATGTATTGTTTTGATGAAAATAATGCATTTGACTTGATGAATTTTTGTGGGTATATTACAGGTGTAAACAAACAAGAATCTAATTCAAAGGAGGTTCATCATGAAAAAGACATTCTTTACTGCTGCTATTCTCGCTGCCGCTACCGCTTTTGCCGCCGATAACGTCCAGACTACAACACCCCAGCCTGTCGCCCAGCCGAAAGACAAGAGTTGGACACATTTCGTGGGTGCTGGTGTTACGGTTCCCGCCTCTAAGTACAATGTAGAGGGATCGGATTTCTCCCTGGTGAGCGCTGGGCTAAACCTCAGTTATATGGGAATCAGTAAGAGCGGCTTTGCGGTTCGTGCGGACTTGAGTTCTGGCGCTACGTTTACGGACGATGTCAAGTACAACGAAAAGGAAGATGCCGATGTTGGCACCTACGTTGCGGGCGAAGTCGGGCTTGGCTACGGGTTCGTGAATACACCGGACTGGACCGTTGCCGTTTTCGCAACAGTCGGTGTTGAAGGCTCCGTGTTTACGAGGGACACGGAAACCTACAAGCATCCGGACCTTGGAAAGGTGGACTGGACAAGATCTGTGACGCTTGGTGCCCTGACCCTTGGTGGCGACTTGGTTGTCCGTAAGGCTCTCGGCAATCATGTGGGCGTGTTCGCTTCTGTGGGCGGCCGTTGGGCACCTGTTGCAGTGTGGCTGCTTACTGACGAATATGACAACGACGATGTCAATCGCAAGGATACCTTCAAGTCCGACAAGAGCGATGGCGGATTCACGGTAGTGCCTACTGTAGGAGCCATGTGGAATTTTTAGGGATCGTGAGGTTCTCGTTTACGACCTACTATGAAAAGGAGGTTGAAAAAGAAAAGTGCCCTTATGTAAAATTAGCGAACAAAAGAAAAAACGCCCTCATGGGGCGTTTTTTTACGGAGGAAGAGGGACTCGAACCCCCAAGCCTGACGGCGGCGGTTTTCAAGACCGCTGACTTACCAATTAGCCTATTCCTCCAAAGGGCGGGTAAAGAATAAAAAACTACAGGGTCACTGTCAACACTTTTTCTATCTTTGGCGCCATGAAGGGAGAATGTGACGACAACTCTATGGAATCAGGTCGGATTCTAGATTTGCTGTTTTCGTACATGCCGAAGATTGCGGCAGAACGAAAAATGGACAATCTGTTGATTCTCATGGCCGATTTAGGCCGTTCCATGGTGTCTGCCGATCGCTGTTCCCTTTGGCTTATTGATAAAGATACCCGAGAACTCTGGACCAAGGTGGCTCACGGGGTGGACCAGCTCCGGATTCCTCTGGATGCAGGCTTCGTTGGATATTCCGTACGGACTGGGGAGCCTCTGCTGATAGAGGACGCTTACCAAGACCCCAGGTTTGACCGTCGCAGTGATGAAAAAACTCATTACCACACCACGTCCGTGCTGACCGTCCCTCTTTTTGATACGGAAGGAACTGTGATGGGGGCATTTCAGGCCATCAACAAGCAAGGAAACATGCCGGTGTTTTCTCGCCAAGATCTAGAACGCCTCATTCTTACCGCCGTCTATTCCGCAAAAACCGTAGAATCCGCCCGCCTGATTGCCGAGCAGGAGGCTACCCAGCGTGAAATTATCCATATCCTGGGTGAGGCGTCCGAGTACCGCAGTCAGGAGACGGGGGACCATATCCAGCGGGTGGCGGAAATATCTTACATTCTGGCCAAACACTATGGTCTTTCCGAAGAAGAGGCCGAACGCATCAGGCTTGCCGCTCCTATGCATGACTTGGGGAAAATTGGTATTCCCGATTCTGTGCTGAACAAGCCCGGCAAGCTTTCCGAGGTGGAATACGGGGTGATGAAGTCCCATTCCATCATTGGCGAAGAAATGCTCAAGACTTCAAAGAGGGAGCTTTTGCGGTTTGCCTCCGCCATTGCCGGTTCCCATCATGAACGCTGGGACGGCACGGGCTACCCCCGCGGGTTAAAGGGGGAAATGATTCCCCTGGCTGGTCGGATTTGTGCAGTGGCAGATGTGCTGGATGCCCTGTCCAGCCCCCGTTGTTACAAGGAACCCTGGCCCGAAGAACGGATTCGTGAGGAATTTAGGGCTCAGCGTGGAACGCAATTTCAGCCAGAGTTGGTGGATTTGCTTTTGGCCCATTGGGACGAATTTTACGGGCCTTACCGTCACTGATTGGCGGGTAATCATGAAATGTAAGAAAAAGAAAAGCTTCGGTCGTTAAACCGAAGCTTTTCGTGGTTCCGATTGGAATTGAACCAACGACACGCGGATTTTCAGTCCACTGCTCTACCAACTGAGCTACAGAACCAATTTGGTAGCCCAAAAATAGATGATAGTGTGCGTTTTGTCAAGGGTAAATAGAATATTACTAGCATTTTTTGGAAAAAACATATAAATTTAGGTAGTATATAGAGGACTTGCAATGCATATCTATAGTTGTATTTTCAAATTGTACCTAGCCGTACTTTGTATGGCGTGTTTCTTTGCTTGTTCCAATGGTGGAGGTGCGACCAAACCGATTGAAGAGGGCTCCGAAAATGGGGATACGGTGAATTCCGGTTCCTCGACTGCTCCAGGAGACAGTGCCGGTTATACTCGAGTGATTACAGAAACTGGGGATACCATTTACGTGAAGGATACGGTGACCGTGTATCCGGATACGTCCTTGCGCTGGATTGGCAATTCTGCAGTGGTTATTACCGAAATTGCGTCCCTCAACCTGGATTGGCTTGACATGGATGGAGACGATCCGTCTTGGGTAGAAGTTTATAATGCCGGTACAGTTTCTGCGAACCTCAAGGGCTGGGCTTTGGTAGAAAATCTGAAGGAGCCCAAGAAGTGGGTGATGGGTGACGAAGTGATTGCCGCCAAGTCATTCCGCACGATATTCTGTGACAAGAAGAATATTTCGTCTGTAGCTGGAATTGCTGACGGTAAGAATGCTGATGGTAAGATTTTGCGCAGTCGTCCCCACACCAATTGGAAGATGGACAAAAAGGGCGGAACGATTTACCTAGTTGATCCTAGTAATGGGATTCGTGATTCAGTCGCTTATCCTGAACTAGCCGGTGGCGTTAGCTGGGGAATTGTAGATGGAGGCGATTGGAAGTATTTTGGTACGCCGACTCCAGAACAACCGAATACAGAGGCTACGGCGTATGATGGTATGGCTCCGTCGGTAGATTTTAGTTCTATCAAGTCCGGTTTCTACAATGGCCCGGAAGTGACGATTAACCCGCCTAGTGTAGAAGCTGGCGTGACCCTTCGCTGTACCACGGACGGATCTGCGCCTACGGCATCTTCGGAAGAATTTAATTCCCCCAAAACGTTCTCCAAGAATACGCCGCTCCGTTGTTCTGCTTTCAAGAACGGAACCCTTACAAAGGAGGTTATTACCAAGACAATCTTTGTAGGTGAGACGGTAAAGATGCCTGTGGTGGCAGTCAGTGTAGATCCTGTATTCTTCCAGAAACATTATGTGCATGCTAGTACCGATGGTTGTGGCCCTAAGTGCGCTCCGACCGGATTGTTCGAAGATGTGGAACTGCCGGTGCATGTGGAATATTTCCCAAATGGCAGTAGCTCAGATGGCCCTGCATTTGGCGTGAATGCTGGCATTTCCTTAATGGGTAACTGGAGCCGCTTGGAGAATAAGAAATCTGTAGCCATCGTGATGCGTGAAGAATATGAGGATGGAAAAATCCACTACCCGTTATTTGAAACTCGCAAGGAGACCGCAAATACCTTTAGGGGCTTTAACTTGCGCAACAATGGTAACCGCTATGTGAGTGACTATTTGGAAGACGCCATGGCGGGAGCTTTGCTTGAAGGAACAAACGTAGATTATCAAAGAAGTCGCCAGGTGGTTGTGTATTACAATGGCAAGTACTATGGAATCCATGATATGCGCGAACGTGAAAACAAGCACTTTGTGGAAACTAACTACGGTATAGATGCCAACTCAGTAGAAATTATTAAACATTTGGGACATGATATTTCCAGCAACATGGGCTCTACAAGTAATTGGACGGAC
The DNA here is from genome assembly GCA_017503015.1 of Fibrobacter sp. Taxonomy (NCBI): domain Bacteria; kingdom Pseudomonadati; phylum Fibrobacterota; class Fibrobacteria; order Fibrobacterales; family Fibrobacteraceae; genus Fibrobacter; species Fibrobacter sp. Next base: position 53,926 of record JAFVTX010000050.1, read on the forward strand.
TTGTTGGATTTGGTAAACAAGAACGATGCTGTTTCGGATGCCGATTATGCTACCGTAAAGACCATGATGGATGTGGGCAGCTTTGCAGAATACATGGCTTTTGAAATTTATATGCACAATGGAGACTGGCCGGGAAACAACGTGCGCGCTTGGCGTAGCCCTGACCAACCATACAAGTTTATGGTATATGATTTGGATCATGGAATGGATTGGAGCTGGACTGCTTGTGGAGAGTTCTCTACAAATGAGCAAGCGACTGGAACCAATATGTTCAATTGGATTGCTTCTGGCGGATGCAAACATGAGACTGATAATAGAAGTTTTGCTAGTATTTTCAATCACCTAATCAAGAATGCTAACTTTAAGCGTCTGTTCATTAATCGCTCTGCAATCTTGTTCCAGAACTATGTGAATTCGAACAGGGTCAAGGCAACTTTGGAGGCTATGGCACAAACATTGAATAGTGACGAGACTACGAGAGACCTTGACGAAATGGAACGTAGGGATTACTATAACGCCTGTGGGGACAAGTTCAGTATTTCTGGGTCTTGTATGAAAACTTGGGCGACAAATCGCGATGGTACGGTGATTAGTGATTACAAGCAAAAGTTCGGCTTGGGCGACATGATTACCGTGAACATCAATGCTTCGGGCGGATCGGTGCTAGTGGACGGAATGAAACTGCCTTCCTCATCTTATGCGGGACAGTTCTTTTCTGGCAATGCAATTGAATTGACTGCAGTACCTGCTGCAGGAGGCATGTTTACGGGTTGGAGTGACGGCGTCACGGACAATCCGCGTATTGTGACGCCTGCGGCGGGTGCCACCTACACCGCCAACTTTAGTAAGTAGTAGTTTTTCTACATTTGCCGTGTGATTAGCCCCGTTCGTAAAATGTTCGACGGCATTGCCGGTCGTTATGATTTCTTGAACCACTTCCTGAGTTGTGGCCAAGATATCCTGTGGCGTCGCTATTGCTGTCGTCAGTTGAAAAAATACGGAGCTGGTCGTCGGTTGCTTGATCTCTGCGGTGGCACGGGCGACTTTGCGGTAACATTTGAAAAGTTCAATGGCCGGCCAGATGTGGCCGTACTTGGAGACTTTTCCTTTGGCATGTTGAAAGGAGTGTCGGGTAAAAAGACTGTGGCGATTCCTGTGCAACTGGACGCTATGCGGATTCCTTTTGCGGATGAATCCTTTGATGTGGTTTTGAATGGCTTTGGAATGCGCAATGTCCCCGACGCCCGTGGGGCATTGCAAGAGAGCTTTCGTGTTCTTGCGCCTGGGGGCTACCTGTGCGTACTGGAATTCTTTGCACCACAAAATCCGTTCAATCGGTTCTTTTATGGGGTTCTGGCTCCGATTTTTATCCCGCTGTTTGGAGCCTTCTTTAGTGGTAAGAAAGAGGCATACGAGTACCTGGTAAATTCTATCAAGCGTTTCTTGCCTGTGAAGGACTTTTGCCGTATGGCTGAAGAATGCGGATTCCAGGTGGCGAAGGTGAAGAGTTTCAACGGAGGAATCTCTTACGGGGTTTTCTTGAAAAAACCTCTGGAGGCTTTCCGTGGCTAGATTTATCCTTGGGGTAACTGGGGCCAGCGGGGCAATTTATGCGACCCGCACGGCCATGTATTTGAAAAAGTTTGGTCACGAAGTATCACTTATTGTGACAAAACCTGGACGCGACGTGGTGGAATACGAAGGACTGGGCGCCCTTTTTGACTATGCCGACCGGGTGTTCAATGTGGACGATTTTTTTGCGGAATGTGCCAGCGGAAGTGCCGATTACTCTGGTATGGCGGTGGTGCCTTGCTCCATGGGTACCTTGGGCCGTATTGCGGCAGGAACTTCCGACAACCTGCTGGTGCGCAGTGCTGATGTCTGTCTCAAGGAGCGCAGGGCGCTGGTGATTGTTCCTCGGGAAATGCCCTACAACTTGATACACCTGGAGAATATGGAACGGGTGACCCGTGCAGGAGCCGTTGTAATTCCGGCTTCGCCGCAGTTTTACAGCAGGCCGACCTCCATTGAGGAACTTGTGGACACTGTGGTGGCAAAAATCCTGAAGCATTTGGGGGCGGGTTCGGCTGTGGACTGTGCCGGGATTGTGAAACCATGGGAATCTCCGCACACCCACTTGTCATCCTGAGCCCCGTAGGGGCGATATACAAGACTTGGGGCTTTAGCCCCATAGTCGCGTTAGGTTCGAAGGAGCAGGATCCAGTCCCAAGTCTTGAATAAGCGATAAATGATTTATGTTAAAGAAAATTCTAGAGTTCGGTCACTTGGTGCGCTTTAGCCATTCGCTATTTGCGATGCCCTTTGCCATAGGTTCCATGTGGGTCGCGGCTCGGGGTTTCCGCGGCATGGATGCCGCAGAGGCGGTCAAGATTGTAGCGTTGATTGTGGGCTGTATGGTGACCGCCCGCAACAGCGCCATGAGCTTTAACCGCATAGCCGACGCCGATATCGATGCCAAGAACCCGCGTACCGCAGGGCGCCACTTGCCTGCAGGGCGTCTCAGCAAGGCGTCGGTTATTGCCTTTCTGGCCGTAAACGGCGTACTGTTCGTTTTATTTGCGGCACTCTTGCAACCTCTCGCCGGCCTGCTGGCTTTGCCCGTTTGGTTGTTGTTGTTGTCCTATTCTTACTGGAAACGTTTTAGCTGGCTTTGCCACTGGTTTTTGGGCTTTGCTATCGGAATGAGCCCCTTGGGAGCCTGGATAGCCATCCGGGGCGAGTTTGCCGTGTTCCCGATTTTTCTCCTGGTGATTCTGATGTTGTGGATGGGCGGTTTCGACATTATCTACGCTACCCAGGACGAAGAAATTGACCGAGAGATGGGCCTCCATTCGGTGCCGGCCCGGTTCGGCCGCAAGCGTGCCCTGCAGATAGCTTTCTGGAGTCATGTGGCCATGCTCGCCCTATGCGTTTTCTTTGGCGTGTTTTGGAGTATGGGAGCCCCTTGGTGGGTGGTGACGGGCCTAATGACCGCGGCAATCCTCTATATCCATTTGTTCCGAAAGTCCGATGACCTGGATGCCATGAATAGGGATTTCTTTTTGGCCAACGTGGCTATCAGCGTGTTGGTGATGGTCGGACTTATTGTGTGGATTTGCATGGGAGGTAACGTCGATGCCCTTTATTAAACGCCCCGACGGAAAGTTTAGCACCGAAGATAAAATCAAGATGTTTCAGCAGATGGGTTCTGTAAGTGCCGTTATTGCCTTGGTGTTGATAGTCCTGATTGAAACGGGTATTGCCGGCGAACAGAAGCCCCTGGCCGAAATGGGCCTTACCGCCATGATTGTGGTGCTGGCAGTTTCCCTCGGCGGAAGCCTTTACTTTAAGCGGAAACTGTAGTTATATTTCCAGATCTGCACTGTACACCGTTTCGACGGTTCCGTCGTCGCATTGAAACCGTAGGCTGCCGTCATCGTTCATGTCGATGATGCGGCCTTTTTTTCTTTGCGCACCCGCGCCGTTTTCACGATTCTGGTCGGTGCAGCGGTTATTTACGACGATAGTGCCTTGAGTTCCAATGAACTGGTCCATCTTGCGCCAGGCGGCGACCCAGGGGCGGATGCCGAATGCCTTGAATTGTCCGATGGCCCGTTCCAGATTTGCTACGAGCATTTGTAAGAGCTTTTCGCGGTTGATGTTTTGCCCGCATATATTCTTGAGCGTCGTAACAGCTCGACCCAGATGGGCGTAATCAGCGGGATCGCTGTTCACGTTGATGCCGACTCCCATGCTGACGGCTGGGATTGACGCGCTACTCGACTCCGCGGACTTGATATAAACTAATTCGGTGAGTATCCCGCAGAACTTGTGCTTGCCGCAGAGAACGTCGTTTGGCCACTTGACGGACACCTTGCCGATGTCCAGATTGCCACGTCCCTGTACGTTAGAATCGTCCTGCAGGTTTTTGAAAACTTCGGCAAAGGTAAGGGCCGCCACCTGGGTGATTTGAGGCGCTGAAGAAAGAGAAATCCCTTCTAGCGGAATCAGGATGTTGAAATAGAGGTTCCTGCCGGCGGGGGAGTCCCAGGTGCGTTCGTGCCTGCCTCGACCTGCGGTCTGCGTGTCGGCTACAATCAGAGTGCCGGGGGCGATTTCTCCTGCAGAGGCCATTGCCTTCATTAGGGAATGGGTGCTTTCAAGAGTTTCAAAAAGCAGGGCGGGCGCATTGCCAAAACCTGTGAGTTGCCAATCCGTGAATTTGCGTTCAGATATATACATGTTAGGCGTCAATTCCGAATTCTGAAATCCGAATTCCGAATCACTCCTCGTCCTCTTGCTGCTCCTGCAGTTCCTTCAGGGCTTCTTCGGGGAAGATGGCGAAGAATTCCCGCTTGCGGTCTTCGAACAGCTGCAGTATGCGTTCCTATTCGAACTGCTCGCGGTCGATGTTCTGCATAAAGAATTCGTCACGGGCGAAATCCCTGGTGGTCATCAGCTTCTTGATGTCTTCGGAAAGGTCTACCATGTCCCACAAGATATAGTAAGACCCTACATCTAGACTACCGAAAATGTCCACGTTGAGAAGTACCGTGTTGGCCTTGCTGGAATCCACCAGCTGGATGTTGGATTCACGCTTTTCCGGGCGGAAAATTTGCACGTCACTTACGGGCTTGGACAAGTCCTGAGCCCAGAGAGCCGACGCCACAAATAAAACGGCAAAAATGTGTGGAACCTTGAATTCCATACCTACAATATAAAATGAATTTTCCGAAAAAAGAACCGGATTTGGCGAAAAAAGGCGTTTGACGGAAATTTGTGCTTCCCGTCAACGCATTTTTGGCAGTTTTTAAATCATCCGCAAGATTTCTTGGGTGGTCTGTTCGGCGAAACTGTTGTCTTGTACAAAGCGGCGCACTTCGGTGGGGTTTATCCTGGCGTATTCGGACAGGGCCTTGCCGATGCCGTTACGGATGTAGTATTCGTCATCCTTGGCGCAGGTAAGGCAGAACTGCCGGAGCAGGGGCCAGTCGGTGCGGTCCTTGTACTGGATCTGGAAGATAATGGCGCTACGGCGAACCCAGATGTTCGGGTCCCGAATCCAGGAGGCGATCTTGGCGTGGAGCGCAGGCAAGCGCAGGGCCAGGTCTCCTAGGATGCAGGCGGCGATAGTGTCCACCGTGTCTTTCCAGGCGCGGGTCTTAATCAGTTTCTTTAAAAAGTTGAGGTGCTGCCCTCCTAGCATGCCCTTGTGCCTGAACAGGTAGTCGCAGGCGGCGTACTGGATTTCCCGATAGGGCTGAGCCCACATGTCCTCTATCCGGCTCACCAGCTCCGCATCGTTCTTGGGAGGGTTCTTGTCGAATATGGGGTATGTCACTTCCCGACGGGGGACCAGTTTCACTCCGAGGAAGTCGAATTGCTCACGGGCCTTTTTGGACATTTCGTGAGATTCTTCTTCGTTGGCGATGGAACGCAGTGCCAGAAGGATATCTTGAGTGAATCGTAACATTTGAACTCAAAAATAGTCCTAAAAAAATTTTTTTTCTAGGTCTTGACAAGCATTTTTTTTAACTTTTTTTTGGAATTTTGAAAAATTTTGCGAAAAAAAGACAAAAAACACCCTTGACAACGGAAAAAAGGGAACGCTTTTGCACGGCCCACAAAAAAAGACCCCCTTGCGGAGGTCTCGAGAGGCAACGATCAGACTCGAACTGATGAATAAGGCTTTTGCAGAGCCGCCCCTTACCAACTTGGGTACGTCGCCAATGTGAGGCCTAATATAGGTAATGAAACCCCTTTTTCCAAGGGCAAAGGGCTAAAAAAACTAATTTTTAGGCCATGTTTGACGGATTCAAGGCGAAAATGGGCTCTTTTTTGGTGAGCCTCTGGCTAAGGAGTCTCAGGGTTCGCCTGGAGACCCCCGAGGAGTTCGGTCCGGGCATTCTTGGAACTTGGCACAGGGATCTGCTTGCCAGCTGCGCCGCTTTCAAGGACATGGGGGTCCACGCTTTTGTTTCCCAGTCCAAGGATGGGGATTTCTTTAGCGCTACCGCCAAACGACTAGGGTATGTTGTCACAAGGGGGTCTGACAGCCACGGGGCCCTCAACGTGCGTCACCTGCTGGAATCTTTAAAGTCGGGACAGTTTGCAGGCATGGCTCTGGACGGCCCGCACGGCCCAGCAGGGATTGTAAAGCCTGGATCCCTTTGGCTGTCAAGGAAATCGGGACGGCCGTTGTGGGAAATCCAGGTGCAGTACGGCCGGCATTTCACCTTGCATACTTGGGACAGGTTTATAATTCCCTTGCCTATGTCAACAATTGTCGTGAGAATTAAGTATTTTTGTCATAAACAAGAGGAAAATGTACCGTGATTGCTTTAGCTCCAAAATTCGTGGCTTTTGACTTGGAAACGACGGGCCTTGATAACAAGAAAGACGAAATCATTGAAATCGGTGCCGTAAAATTCACTGTAGAAACCAAGAACGGCAAGGTGGTGCCCAAGCTGCTTTCCGAGTTTGAAACCTTCGTAAAGCCCAACATGCTGATCCCTGCCGAGGCTTCCAACGTGAACCACATCTATGACAAGGATGTGGAGAACGCGCCTCCTGTAGGCGAGTGCCTCAAGGGCTTTACGGCATTCTGTGGTCAGGGTTCTATCTTGATTGCCCACAATGCAAACTTCGATGCCAGTTTTTTGCGGGTGGCATACGCCAAGAATCCCCAGTTGGTACCGGGGAATCCGGTGATTGACAGTCTTGTTGTTTCAAGAACAATCCTGCCGGAGCTGGAAAACCATAAGCTGGGGTACATGGCGAACTTGTTCAAGCGACGTAACGAGATTGCCATGAGCATTGATTCCGAAAAGATGCACCGCGCCGTCTACGACTGCGAGATGCTTATGGAAGTTTTCGTGGCCATCCTCCGCCGCCGGTTCAAGGAAAAGGACTGGGAACTGGGGAATATCATGGCCAACATGGCCAAGTACAAGGGCACTCCGCAGTTTATTAATAAGTGATTAGGACTATGAGGTTTGAGGTCGGCTATCCTAACCCCGAGCCTCGCACCTCGTGCCTCCCAAACCCCTAAATCCTAGCCCCTAGTCTCTAAACAATACACAAAATACCGCCAAAGAGGACTTTGGCGGCTTTTCAGTTTTGTTTGGCGAGAATTAGATGCCGAGTTCCTGGGCAACAGCCTGGATACCGCACTTGCTGATAGTGCGGAGACCGGCAGCGCTCACGCGGAGGGTAACCCAACGATCTTCTTCGGGGATATAGAAGCGCTTCTTCTGGAGGTTGGGAAGCTGCTTCATCAACTTCTTACGGTTGGAGTGGGAAACCATGTTGCCCACGAGGCCGGCTTTTCCGGTGACTTCACAAATACGGCTCATAATAAAACTCCGTTGTTTTTTACGGACACCAATTTTAGTTAAATGTGGATGAATTGTCAAGACTGGGGTGCGTCTTGAAGTTCCTTTGGCAGGTTAAATTTGGTAGATTCCACCAATTTGACGAAATTTTCCACCTCTACGGGGGTGAATTTCGCCTTTATCCAGTCCACGACCTCCTGGACAAGGATTTCGGGGGCACTGGCACCACTGGAAAGCCCTACGGTCTCCACCCCCTGGAACCATTCCGGGTCCAGGTCGTGGACGGACTCGATCAGGTGGCTCTTGATGCCCTGTTCCAGCCCCAGTTCCATGAGTCGGGAAGAATTGGAGGAGTTCTTTGCCCCTACCACCAGGAGCAGTTCCACCTGGGAACACAGGTCCAAAACGGCGGCCTGACGGTTTCCGGTGGCGTAGCACAGGTCTCCGGCTTCGGGCCCGATGATGTTCGGAAATTTTTCTTTCAGCTTGGCGATAATCTTGCGGGTCTCGGCTACGGAGAGGGTGGTCTGGGTGATGTAGGCGATTTCCTTGCCGTCGTGGAAAGAGAGCTTTTCGATGTCTTCTTCGTTCCGGATGAGGGTGATGGCGCCTTCAGGGAGCTGCCCCAGGGTGCCTTCCACCTCGGCGTGTCCGGCATGCCCGATCAGGATAATGTGGCGCCCGGCGTTAAAATGGCGCTTGGCGCTGAAATGGACCTTGCGGACCAGGGGGCAGGTGGCGTCCACCACCTTCAGATGTCTGTTTTCGGCGTCCTGGTAGATGTGGTCCGCCACTCCGTGGGCCGAAAAGATGACTACGGAACCTTCGGGAACTTCGTCTACCTCATCAACGAAGATGACCCCCTTGGATTTTAGGGTTTCAACAACGTAGCGGTTGTGGACTATCTCGTGTCGCACGTAGATTGGGGAGCCGAATTTTTCCAGGGCCTTTTCCACCACGTGGATGGCCCGGTCAACACCGGCGCAGAATCCGCGAGGGGTGGCAAGAATCAGTTTCTTCATGTTTTTAGCCTTGTGCCTTGAGCAGGTCTTTCAAAAAATCTACAAGTTTCTGGTATGATTCCGTAATTTTCAGCCGTTCCCGTTCCAAGAAGGACTGGACCATCCGGATGTCGGCTTTGTTCCGGTCGGCAAAGCCTGCGGTGGTCTGGAGCTGAGTCAGCACTCCTTCGCGGACCAGGGTGCAGACGGTTTCCCTTTGCCCTCTGGAGTAAGGACCGACGCAGGTGGCCACGCCGTTCTGGAGAGGTTCCCAGAAGTCGTGGACCCCGAGGGTCAGGCTGAAGGAGCCTCCCACTACGGCAGACTTTGACATCTTCAAGATTTCCGGGACAAGCCCGAACTTGGTGACCAGGGCGACGGCGCCCTTTTGAACCAGGGGCCACTCCGTTACAATCAGTTCCTGTTCCAGAAGAGCCTTGCGGAAGGTTTCCACCTCTTCGAGCCTGCGGGGAACAAGCACTACGGATTCCTGGTGCTTGATGGAAGAAAGGATCATGCGGCTGAGGCTTGCCCATTCGGCAAAGTGCATGGACAGGAATGCCGTATCTACGGTGGGGTTCTCGGGGGCGGTGATTTCTTTGCCGGACTTGGCCCAAGAGAGCAGTTTCCAGTCCCCGCCGATAAAGGCCTTTGCAGGACAGGTTCCGTCGAAGGCAGACTGGATTCGGTTTGAATCGGCTCCGGTCTGCATGGCGGCGAACCCTACGGAACTGTAATCCAGGAAGGGCAGCGCCCTGTGGAACCTGCCGGAAACGATGGCTACGGAAGGCTTCAGCGAAAGCCGCCGCATGGCGGAGAGGTAGCCCGGCCAGAGTTCGTTTTCTCCCAGGATAAGACCGATAGGCTTTACCTTGGAGATGAACTTCGCCAGGGAGGAGGGCGTGTCGGCGGGGGCCAGGGCGGCTTCGATGTCCTTGCCCGAATTCTTTAGGAAATGGACAACTTCTGGCTTCTGCGTCGTGATGAGAATCTTTGGGCAGTTGGGCAGGTCCTGCTGCAGGAATCCGGCGAGGGAGAGGAGCATCCGGCATTCGCCGAGGCTTGCACCATGTAGCCAGAGGAACGGACCTTCGGGCCAGTCGCCGTCCAGCCTTTCTGAAATATGGAACCGGTTTTCGATGGCGGGGACCTTTGCGGTGGCGCCAGCCACAATTCCTGCCACTTCGCGGACTATGCTGAATGCGTTGAACATCTACGCTCCAAAGAAAACTTTTCTACTGTACAACAGGAAAATTAACAAAATGACCCATAGCCAGGTAGAAAAATCCGCCCGTAGGGTTTGGAAAAAAGTTCTAGGTTGCGCGGTTGCCACAAAATTTCGTGGATTTGGAAAAAACGCCCAGGTTTTTGCACTCCATTCTATCCATTTTTCTTGAAAGGTGGTTTTCAGGAACTGGTCTTCTGCCTTCGATAGGGCGAATTCTAGGGCGAAAAGGGTGGCAAAAAAAGGAATGGTCCAAAGGTCAAAACCAAGGTGAAAAATGATGGCTGCGCTGGCGATGAAACTGTTGGAAACGTAGAGCGGGTGCCGCATCAGGGAGTAAGCTCCGGTGGTGACTAGGGTGGGGGCAGCGTGGGTGTTTCCGCGGGTGTGTTCGCCGATGGTGCGCCTTGCAAAAATCCGGAGCAGGATGCCTACGGCAAGGAGGATTGCCGCTACTATGGTGGGCCCATATTTTAGAGGGGATGGGGGCACGACGATAAGTCCGAGACCTAGCACGCCCAGAATATAACCTCTCCACCTATAGAGACTTTTCATGGTCCAGGTCCACCAGCAGGAACTTACTTTCTAATGTTTCGGGAAGGCGGTCGTGGCTAGAAATCAGGAGCCACTTGCCCAGTTTTTCGCAGGCTTCCAGAAGCCTTTCCAGGATAGGAGCGCGGTCGTTCAGGGCGATGCCCGCCAGAGGTTCGTCCAGCAGTAAAATCTTGGAAGGGGAGGCTAACGCCCACAGCAGGGCCACCTTGGCCCGCTCTCCTCCGGAGAGGGACTCCTTGGAAAGCAACTTCTGGATTCGGGAGGCCTCTATGAAGTCGTGCAAAAGGGAAGAAGGGTCTCGTTCCAGCCTCTTTTTCAGGAGGTGTTTCGGCGGGAGCTCCAAATCCTGGGACATGAGGAAAATTCCGTCGGGACTTGCGCTTTCGGGGAGGCTCATTTCGCCTTGACTCCATTCTTCCAGATGGGCGATGAGCCGTAGTAGCGTAGTCTTGCCGGAACCGTTTTGCCCTTTCAGGAGCACAGGCTGTTTTGTGTTCCAACTGAGATTGAGGTTTCGATAGACCTGGGTTTCGGAACTTTCGCCGTCAAGACCTTTGTACGAAAAATCTCCCTGACAAACGGTAAGATTGTCTCCTCTGGCAGAGGGTGCGGGTGCTTTTTCGGGGATGGTCTCGAACTTGAAAAGGTAGGCGCAGGCGCTTGCCAGAGCGCGAAATTCCGGCAGGGCACGGGAACATTCCTTGACCGGCTTGTAGCTCAGGAGTACGGCGGAACAGAACAGGATGAGCCCTTTGCTGTCCATCCATCCCTGTGCAATAAGGATGGCGCAGAAAGCGAGGACGAGCACCATGGACAGAACCGAGACGGATTCCATTACCAGGGAAAGGCCGTTCTTGCGTATAGAAAAGCGCCTTGTATGTTCGCTGAGGTTTCGGGAGTCGCCCTGGAGTGTAGCCGAAAGAGCAGCCCTTTCTTGAGGGGCGCTCCAGGAGCGGAACAGTCGCCTGGTCATGTCGAAGTTGTTCCGGAATTTAGACTTTTCAAACAACAGGGATTCTTCTTCGGGACCCATGCGGTGGATTTTGCGCTGGAGGAGAGCTACCAGGGGCACGATAATCAAGAAAAGGAATAGGGTCAGGGGCCAGGAAATATAGAGCAGTACGGGAATGAAAACGAGGAGCTGCAAAATGGCCTGGGTCGCCTGGAAAAAGACGTTTCCGTTACTTTGGACGGTATGGATGGCGTCAAAGGCCATTTCTGTCTGGGTGTTGCCGTCTCGATTGTGGAAAAATCGGGGGGAGAGGTTTCGGAGTTTTCGGATAAACCAGCTCCGCAAGGTGGAACTGATGGAGAATATCCAGGTCTCGTTCTGCCGGACCTTGGCGAAGAGAAAAACAAGACGGAGTGCCGTCAATAGGACCATCAGGGTCACCCATTCGGTCAAGGTAAAGGTGGATTCCTGGGAAAGTAAATCCATGAAGGAGCGGATGCCCCACAGCAGGGCGCCATCGGCGGCACTGGAGGCAATGGCCAGCGGCAGGAACCGCAAAATGCCTTTCAAAAGGGATTTTTTGAGCCACTTTTTCAACATCTTCGTCGAAAATGTAAAAAATTTAGCCCCCCACCCTTTACAAAGAAATAAAGTTTCCTATATTTGGCCTTACTTGATGCCCCTATCGTCTAGTGGCCCAGGACTCGGGATTTTCATTCCCGCAACAGCGGTTCGAAACCGCTTGGGGGTATAAAAAAGATCAGCCGTTAGGTTGGTCTTTTTTTTATACCTAGTGGGTTGGTTCCTTTTTTTGTTCAATGATGGTTTTGATAAAAATTCTATAATTCCCATCATGATTTTCTCCCACAAGATTTTTTTACGCAGCTTGCTCGCCTTGGCCTTTGTGGCAGGGGCAGCTCATGCCGCAGTGAATATGCCGGTCCACAAGGAAGTGTTGGATAACGGCCTTACGGTCCTGTTGCACCCGAACTCTCAAGCTCCTACGGTGAGCTGCAGGCTCTTTTATGTGACGGGGTCCGTCCACGAAGTTCCGGGCAAGTCCGGACTTGCCCACATGTTGGAGCACGAGCTTTTCAAGGGCACGAACAAGGTGGGCATTACCGACAGCGTTGCCGATGCCCGGTTCATGGCGGTACAGGATTCTCTGCAGGCCTTGATTCGCTCGGCGAAAATGACGGCCGACACTGCTGCGGTCAAGAAGCTCACGGCGGAACACGATTCCGTGGTGAACGAACACCGCAAGATTTTCGTGAAGGATGAACTGTGGAGCGCCTACCAGGCTGCAGGCGGCACAGGACTCAACGCCTTCACCTCTGACCTGATGACGGCTTACATCGTGACGCTCCCCAAGGACAAAATCGAACTGTTCATGTGGCTGGAAGCGGACCGTATGCAGAACGCCGTACTGCGGGAGTTCTATTCGGAGCGTTCCGTGGTTCGCGAAGAACGTCGTATGCGTTACGACGACAAGCCTGCGGGTCGCTACATCGAGACGTTGAACTCTATGATTTACGAGGCGTTTCCTTACCGAGTGCCCACCATCGGCTGGCCTAGTGACATTGACAACTTGACTCGGGAAATGGCGGCGGAACACTACCGCAAGTATTACAAGCCCCGTAACGCCATTCTCGTGCTGGCGGGGGATTTGGACACGACGGCTACCATGGAAATGGTGAAGAAGTATTTCTCGAATATCCCTGCAGGGGAGGCGTTCCCGCCTCTCACCATCCGTGATCCGGAACAGGCCGGAGAAAAGCGTTTGGTGGTCAAGCGCCCCGACGCTCCCAACATGTACGACCTGGTTTTCAAGACGGCAGAAGTGGGCGACAAGAGCCTTTATGCTCTCGACATTATCGAAGGTGTACTGAACGGTCGTTCCGGCAGGCTTTACAGACGCCTGGTGGAGCAGGAAAAGCTGGCTGTCGGTATCCGCTCCAGTAACAGCCCCAACAAGTACGTTTCCGAATTCGGGGTTCATGTGAACCTGCGCCCCGATGCAGACGAAGCCAAGGTGGAGCAGATTGTCTGGGAAGAACTGGAAAAACTGAAGACCGAGCCTCTGAGTGCCCGCGACTTTGAAAAGGTCAAGAACCATTCCTATGCGGCCCTGGTCCGTAGTCTGACGGACATGGAGAACGTGGCCACAATGCTCGCCTGGTACGAAATGTACGGGGACTACAATATTTTCTTGAACTGGGCCGATGAACTTTCGAAGGTTACCGCCGCCGACGTTCAGGAAATTGCCCAGAAGACCTTTGTTCGGGAAAAATCCGTTTCGGGATTCTTGCTGAAAAAGTAACGCATCCTTTTTGCAGGAACGACAGGTCCCTGCCGCATTTCTGAAAAGCAAAACCCCGAGCACTTGCGTGCTCGGGGAACTTTTGGAGGAGCAAAATTTTGTGCGTTATTCTTTTTTGACTCGTGAAATCAGCAGTTTGCACTTGCCGTCTTCAACTACGATGTTGTTGGCCGAGAGCATGACATTTTCCATTTCCCAGTTGCCCTTGCTCCAGTGCTTTGTATCAAGTGCGTCACCGTCGAAATCGTCTTGCCAGGACTTGGTGAAAGTCTTTGTTTCTGTGTCGTAACTGTATACGCGGACATAGTCAATCTCTTGCGCTACGGGACCATCGGCCAGTTCAGCGCCTGTGAATTTTCCTGTCCAGGCGGCGCTTTTAGAAGCCCACAGGTTGAAACGGAGGGATTGCTGGAGGGTCATGAATTCCACTTGGCCTTTATCCATGCCAATGACATCACGACGGATTTCTACGCTGTCTATTTCCCAGGAAATATATTCGGGAGTCCACACGAAGGCGAACAGGTGGAAGTCTTCGGTAGAATTGAATCCGAAACCGGTCTTGTATTCCGAGGTGATTTTGGGGTTCTTCTTGTCTTCGTCCGGCAGACGGGTAATCAAGTTGGACTGCCACATTCCCGGGTTGGTTCCGAGGACTTCGATGTCGATTTCGTTCCACGGTTCGCTACCAAGCAGATAAGACGGATCGTAGTAGAGGAACATGGAACTTACGGAACCGGAGATGGAAACCATCTTCATGCGGGCCTCGAAGCGCCCGTAGGTGAACTGATCTTTGCCGGTGAGTTCTGCACCGTAATACTTGTAGTCGGCGAAGTCTTCGACTTCGGTGGCGGTGTTGTTTGGAATTGTATTTTCCACTTCTTTGCGGAAGGGTTCGAGTGGAGTGGAATCGGAACTGGGTGTTTCTTCCGATGCGGAGGATTCCACGGTCGGATCGGCACCTGGTTCTGTGGGATTACCACTGCTGCTATCGTCGGAGCATGCGGCAAACAGGCCTAGCGCAATAATTGGAAGAATGAATTTCGTTTTCATGGGATTACCTCTCTTTTTCCATAATATACAATCGTTTCAAGACCCTGGTTAGCACTCTGAATGTTGTTTTTACGAAACTGTATCGATTGTTTTTTTTTGAAAGGACAACATCCCAGACGATTTTATTGAAATAAAATCGTCTGGGAAATGAGATGCAGAGTTGTTTTTGGATCGATTAAGATGCGTTACTAACGGCATCGCCCATGCTGAACATCGGCATATACATGGCAACCAGCAGGCCACCGACGGCACCACCTAAGAATACGATGATCAATGGTTCCATCATGCCCACCACGGCATCCACGGCGGCATCCACTTCTTCGTCATAGAAGTCGGCAAGTTTCAAAAGCATGCCTCCCAGGTTACCGGTCTTTTCACCCACGCCAGTCATTTGTATAACCATAGGCGGGAAAATACCAACTTCAGTCATTGGCTCTGCAATGGATTTACCGCCTGCAATACCGATGGAAATCTTGTTGATAGACTTTTCCACTACCTTGTTGCTTACGGTGGAGGCCACCACCTTCAAGGAATCCATAATGGACACACCGGCGTTCAAAAGGGTTCCCAGGGTGCGGGCAAAGCTTGCCGTTGTGGATTTGATTTGGAGGTCTCCCAGTTTAGGTACCTTCAACATAAAGCCGTCCCAAGCAAACTTGATACTTGGAACCCTCATGGCCAATTTGAATCCGACAATAAAGATGATCAAGCCGATAATCATAAATGCAATGTTGTTCCGTATGAAATCGGATATGCCCATTACCACCAGGGTTGGCCCAGGCAGTTCTGCTCCCAATGATTCAAATTGCTCGGCAAAAGTCGGCACCACGAATGTCATAAGGGCTATCACCACTAAAATGCCGACGATGATGAGCATCACCGGGTAAGTCAAAGCTTTTTTCACCTTGCGCTTCAGGCGTTCCTGGTTTTCAAGAGTTTCGGCTAGACGGGCGAGAATGCCGTCCAAGATACCGCCGGCTTCGCCCGCAGCCACCATGTTGGTGTACAAGGGACCGAACACCTTTGGGTGCTGGGCTAAAGCGTCTGCCAAAGAGGAACCGCCGTTGATAGACTGGGTGACCTTGTGTATCACGTTTTTTAATTCAGGATTGTCGCATTGCTCTTCTAGTATAGTTAAGCACTGCAGCATAGGAAGGCCTGCCGAACTCATGGATGAGAACATTCGAGTGAACCTAGCGATGTCGGCGTGCTTGATTCCAGATCCGATTTTGATTTTAATTTCGGCGGGCTTCTTTTTTAGACTGGTAATCACCAGTCTGCGACGCATGAGCATGGACTCGGCTTCGGCTTTGTCCTTAGCCTCAAGAGTCCCTTGGAAAACATTGCCCTGGGTATTTTGGGCTTTGTATAGGAATTCTGCCATAGGTTACACACCTTCCTTCACGAACAGCTGTTCCAGCTGGTCGGGGCTTGGGGAACGGGAAAGGGCTTCGAAACGGTCCACCTTGCGGTTCTTTACCAGTTCGCAGAGACACATGTTCATGGTGTTCATGCCGAACTTCTGGCCGATTTCAATCATGGATTCAATCTGGTGTACCTTGTCTTCGCGAATTAGGGAACGGATACCGGGGGTCACGTTCATTATTTCGTAGGCCATGACGCGTCCGCCACCGATGCGGGGAACCAATGTCTGGCATATCACGCCCTGGAGCACAAAAGACAGCTGGGTGCGCACCGTTTGCTGCTCGCCTTTGGGAAAAGCGTCCACGATACGGTTGATGGTTTGCACGCAGGAGTTGGTGTGGAGTGTTGCGAAGGCCAAGTGGCCCGTTTCGGCAATGGTAAGGGCGGCACGGATGGTTTCAAGATCACGCATTTCGCCGATGAGCACCACGTCGGGGTCCTGACGGAGGGCCATCTTCAGTGCCTGGGAGAAACTGTTGGTGTCGCTGCCCACTTCGCGCTGGTTCACCATGCAACCCTGGTGCTTGTGCAAGAATTCGATAGGGTCTTCTACGGTGAGAATGTGGTCGTGACGTTCCTTGTTGATCTTGTCAATCATGGCAGCAAGGGTGGTGGACTTACCGGAACCAGTAGCACCGGTCACCAGTACCAGACCCGAAGGACGGGTGGTGAATTCGGCCAGGATTTTCGGGAGACCCAGTTCCTTGAATGTGCGGATATCAAGGGGGATAATACGGAGGGCGATGGCCACGCAGCCGCGCTGCAGGTAAGCATTGGCACGGAAACGGGCGAGGTTTGCAATACCGAAAGAGAAGTCACATTCCTTCTGCTGTTCGAAGGTCTTCTTCTGCATCTCGTTCATGAGACTGTAGGTCATGCGCATGGTCTCGTCCGGTTTCAGCTTGTCGGCCCCGATAGGGGTGAGTTTGCCGGAGATACGGAGTAGGGGAGGGGAACCTGCCGTGATATGCAAGTCGGAGGCTCCGCGTTTGACCATTTCAGAAAGAAGTTCTTGAATATTGTATGCCATATTCAAGAATATAACTAAAAAGGAGCGAAATTTCATAAATTCTACAGCATAATGCGTATTTCTACACTAAAATGGGCTTTGATTCCCCTTGTTTTGCTTGGGGGAATCTACTTGTACCGTACTGTTGCCCTGGAACGGTCTTTTCGGGAAATCCCCAAGACGGTAGTGAACTTTGAGGCTTTGAAGGCCGATGGTAGCCGGACGGATTACGCAAGGGAGAAAGGAGAGATGACCCTTATCGTTTTGAGTGCCAGCTGGTGTCCTGGTTGCCTCATGGAAATTCCCATGCTTCAGAAATTCCATCGGGAATATGGCCCTAGGGGACTAAAAATCCTGATGATAGACGAAGACGATAACCTCAAGACCATGGCTCGGTTCAAGAAGGCTAAGGAAATGCCCTGGACCGTGGTCCACTGGAACTACGACGCCATGAACGCTCTCGGGAATCCGGGAGTCATTCCCGTAAGCTACCTGGTAGATAAAGAGGACAATATTGACAAGGTGTTCGTGGGTGACGCAAGCGAGTCGGAGCTACGACGGCGGATCGAGAAGTTATTAGGGGTGTGAGGTGCGAGGCTCGAGGAGTGATGATCACAAGAGGTGTTGTCCTCATTCCGGAATAATCGTCTTACGCAATCGGGCTGGGGAAAAGAATCACGTCTTTGATTTCTGCCTTGTTCAGGGCCAGCATAAAGAGCCGGTCCAGGCCCAGCGCCACGCCGGAGCAGGCGGGCATCCCCGATTCCAGCGCCTGCAAGAAGTTTTCGTCTATGGTTGGCAAAGGTTTGTTCATCCTACGACGGATTTCAAGGTCGGCCTCGAAACGCCTGCGCTGTTCCTTGGCATCGGTCAGTTCCGTATAGCCGTTGCAAAGTTCCACCTGATCCACAAACAGTTCAAACCGGCGAGCCCAGGTGTGGCCGTCTTCGCCAACGTAGGTCTGGGCGAGAGCCGCCTGGGACTGGGGGTAATCCAGAATGAACTCCGGACCGTTCTTTGCTAACGCCGGTTCTACGGCAAAGACCATCAGGTAGTCCCACCAGTCTTCCCGGGACATGTCTGTAGAGGCGGCTGGGAGGGGAATGTCTTTGGACCTGCAGGCTGCGACGAAGTCTCCGTCGGTGGCGGTAAGGGGGTCCACGCCGGCGTAATTCCTGAAGGCATCAATCCAGCGGGTGCGGCGGGCGTTGAGGGGTTTCCCGAGAATCTCCGAGACCAGGGCTTCCACCTCGTCCATCAGCTGCTCCTGGGGCATGCCCACACGGTACCATTCCACCATGCTGAATTCGTTGTTGTGGTGTGCGCCGAATTCGTCCTTACGAAAGGACTTGGTAATCTGGAAGATGTCGCCGAACCCTGCCGAGAGTAGGCGTTTCATGTGGAATTCTGGACTGGTCATCATGAAACGGTGGGGCGATTCAATCTCGAAGTAATCCAGCTGCGGGTCGGTGCCGCAAGCGTTGGACAGCACCGGCGTTTCCACTTCCAAAACCCCGCGAGCTTCGAAGAAAGCACGAACCTTACGCATCAGGTCTTGACGCTTTATCCAGGTTTCACGGTTGCAGGTGGGAGAGAACATGGTGGGAAGGGGTTAGGATCTAGGGGATAGGTGTTAGGGCTGATAGAAACAGGAAGTTTTATGTAAAGTGTGTAATGTGAAATTAGTTGTCGATTAGGCGCCGAAGGCGCGATTATAAGAACTCACTACTCACAACTCATTACTCATTATTCACCACGCAGCGGACCGACAGGGAGAATTTCTTATCTACAGAAATGTTTGAAACTTCTTTATCTGTGCTGAACATGGAGCGTGCTACGCCTCGGCCGTCGCCGCCATCCTGGTTTGTCCAGAAATAGGCGCCTTCGCCGACGATGACCGAGATGTTGTTCTTGTTGGCGTAGCCTCCGAACAGGGCGGTAAAGGCGTAGTTGTCGCTTCCGTTACTGCGGAGGCGTTCTGCGGCGGTGTTGGCACCACCGGCGTAAATCTCTAGCATTTTCCAGTCTTCGTCCGTAGAAAGTCTAGTTCCTTCGGGGCAGGCCTTTTGGGCGGCTTCTTGGGTGTAGAGGCGTCCATAGACCTTGCAGTTGTCGTCTTCGCGGTCATAGCACATGGAACCTTCTTCCATGGCAAAGTTCAGGTTCTGCACGAACCACTTTGTGCCGTTGATTTCCTTGACCTTGTAGGTCTGTCCGTCGCGGTTGTCTGTAAAGTACTCGAATACGGGGCAGCGGGTTTCAAATTCTTTCGAAGCCAAGATGGAATCTACCGCCGGTTGCCAAGCGGTGCAGAACCGGAACAGTTCGCCACCGGGCAGTTCCGTAGAATCGGCCTTGTGCTTGTCGGCCCAACGATTCACGTAGGCAATGTTTGGGATAGTCGAGTCTGCAATAGAAAGGGCCTTTGCGTTTGCCTGAATCAATTTGGAAAAATTTTCCGCTACGGTCATGGGGGATTTCCAGTAACCTTCCGTAAGGCCCGTGCGGATTTTTTCGTAGAGGGGAGAGGGCTTGGTGACGGTAATGGTGGTTTCGATGAAATGTTCGGGCTTGGTGGCGCAGGTCTGCTTGCGGGCTTCGTCATTCAGGGAATCAGCCTGGGTCTCGCATTGCAACTTGCAGAATTCCTTGTCCTTGCCTTTCTTGGGGCAGGCCACCCATGTGGTGGTGTCCACCTGTTCCTTGACGGGCTTGGCAAAGGCTTTGGTCTTGAGGGCTGCCTTGACCACCTTGTCCAAAGCCTCCAGGGCGTTAGCGTTTCCGGCGGTTCCGTCCATGAGCAGGTAGCTTACCACTTCGCTACAGGCATTTATCGTCTTGGCGTTGGCGCAGACTTTTGCTCCGTAGCCGTAGGCAAACTGCGACGGGCACTGGGCAAAGGATTCGTCGGGCATGGACTTGAAAATTTTCTCGAAGACGGCTACGGCGTCATTGGCATTCAACTTGCCGCAATAGATTTCTTCTATTTCGTTGTTCTTTACCATTTTTTTAGCGGTGGCGATATCCTGGTTGTCTATCGCTTCGCGAAATGCCTCTTGGGCAAAAGCAGTTGTAACGCCCAGGGCAAGAACTCCTACACTTAACAAGCCTCTAAGAATTTTCATTGTAACCCTCTTTTTTTGCGGTGTAAATATATAAAAGTTCCACCCTGATGATGCTAGTAACTAGTAACTAGTAACTCAGAACTATTAATTATACCAGCTCTGTTTTCTATATTTGGGCCCATGATTGATGCCGAAAAAATCCGTAGCGAATTTCCGATGCTTGTCGCAGGCGATAAGGATGCAAAGCCCCTCGCCTTCTTGGACAGCACGGCCACCACGCAAAAGCCCGCATGCGTCATCGACGCGATGGACGACTTTTACCGCAAGCACTACAGTTCCGTAAAGCGCGGCGTATACCGCCTGAGCGCCCGCACCACCGAAGCATTCGAAGCCACCCGCAAGAATGTCGCAAAATTTATTAACGCCAAGACCGAAGACGAAATCGTGTTCACCCGCGGCACCACCGAAAGCATCAATCTGGTGGCGTGGAGTTACGGTCGCAAGTTCTTCGAGGCGGGCGACGAGATTCTGATTAGCGGTCTGGAGCACCACGCCAACATCGTGAGCTGGCAGCTGGTTGCCGAAATGAAGGGCGCCAAGATCAAGGTGATTCCCGTTTTGGACAACGGCGATTTGGATTTGGCGGCACTTCCCGGACTTTTGAATGTGCGCACCAAGATGGTGGCAGTAGCGCACGTGAGCAATTCCGTCGGCACAGTGAACCCCATTGCAGAAATTATCGCGACCGTTCGGGGCCTCGCCCCGCAGGCAAAGATTCTGATTGATGCCGCCCAGAGTTCCAGCCACATCAAGATTGACGTGCAAAAGCTGGACTGCGACTTTCTCGCCTTCAGTGGACACAAGATGTATGGTCCCACCGGCGTGGGTGTGCTCTACGGCAAGTACGAAGTTTTGGATAGCATGCCTCCCTGGCACGGCGGTGGCGAGATGATCAAGAACGTGACTTTTGAAAAAACGACTTACGCCGATGTTCCCGCACGTTTCGAGGCAGGCACGCCTATGATCGCCGAAGTCATCGGGCTCGGCAAGGCCATTGAATGGATTAATGAAGTCGGCATCGAGAACATCCGCAAGCACGAAGAAGAAATTACGCAGTATGCGCTGGAACAGCTTGCGCAAATTCCGCAGGTGAAAATTTTCGGGAACCCGAAGGAACGGGGTGCCCTCATCAGCATCACGCTGGATGGCATCGCCGTCAGCGACGCCGCCATGATTCTCGACGAAGAAAACGTGGCAGTTCGCAGCGGGCACCACTGCGCCCAACCTGTGATGGACCGCTTCGGCGTCGACGCCACGCTTCGTTTGAGCTTCGGCGCGTACACCCTGAAGCGCGACATCGACCGCTTTGTCGCAGGCATCAAGCGAGTTCTCCGACTCTTCGGTTAACCGGGACTCGTATGGGAATCGAGAAAGGCATCTTTAACCGCACATCGCTCCTGCTCGGGGACGACGTGATGGGCGACATCTACCAGAAGCGCGTCATCATCTTCGGTCTCGGCGGTGTGGGCAGCTGGTGCGCCGAAAGCCTGGTGCGTTCCGGCATCAAGGAACTCGTGCTTGTCGATTCCGACCGCGTGTGCGTCACCAACGTGAACCGTCAACTGATGGCCACCACAAAGACCGTAGGCCAAGTCAAGGTCGAAGTCCTCAAGAACCGCCTGCTCGAAATCAACCCGCACGCCAACATTGTCGCGTTGCAGGACATCTATGAAGAAGCGAATACGGACAAATTCCAGCTGGACACCTTCGACTACATCATCGATGCCATCGATAGCCTCGAAAACAAGATGCAGCTGTTGTGGCACGCCACACGCACCAAGGCCACAGTCTTCTCTTCGATGGGCGCAGCCCTCAAGATGGACCCCACGCGAATCAAGGTCGCCGAATTTTGGAAGGTTGCCGGTTGCCCGCTCGCCCGCGCCCTGCGCGACAAGTTCAAGAAAAAGAAAATGGCGCTCAAGAAAAAAGTGCTGTGCGTCTACAGCGACGAACTCCTGAAAAACCGCGGCAAGAATTCTTCTTGCGGAACGGACGCCTGCATGTGCCCCAAGGTGCGCCACGAAAGGAGCGAAGCCGAACTCCAGAACGCAAGCCTGGTCGATCACGAATGGTGCAGCAGTAAGGCGCAAATCAACGGCACCATGGCACACTCCACCGCTATTTTTGGATTCATGATTGCGGGCCTCGTGATGCAGGACATCTACAAGAAGGCATTGGCTAGCGCGGAGTAATATGAAATTCCTAATTCAGCGTGTATTGAACGCCCAGGTGGATATCGAAGGGCTGACTGTCGGCAAGATCGGCAAGGGCTACATGATCCTCATCGGCGTGGGCGAAGACGATACCCGCGAAATCGCCAACAGGCTCATCCACAAGATGCTTGCGCTGCGCATCTTCGCCGACGAAAACGGCAAGACGAATCTTTCCATCAAGGACGTAGGCGGCGAACTCCTGCTTGTTTCGCAGTTCACGCTTTACGCCAACTGCAACAAGGGAAACCGTCCGACTTTCAACGGTGCAGGCAACCCCACACTCGCAAACGAACTCTACGAATACATCATTGCCGAGTGCAAAAAAGAAATCCCCGTCGTACAGACAGGGAAATTCGGCGCCGATATGCAGGTGAGCCTCGTAAACGACGGCCCCTTCACAATTATGCTAGAGTAGGAGCGCATCGACTTGGTGCGCAACTCTGCAGTATGTGCGTCCCTAGACGTCTCCCACTTCGCCTTTTTCGACGAAATTTCTTATAGCCTTGGAAATCCTCATACTGCAGAAGTTCGGGCCGCACATGCTGCAGAAATGACTGCTCTTGGCTCTGCTTTCGGGAAGGGTCTTGTCATGGAATTCCATGGCCTTTTCTGGGTCAAGAGAAAGGGCGAACTGGTCGTTCCAGCGGAAGTCGAAACGGGCGCGGGAAAGGGCGTCGTCCCTGAACTGGGCTCCGAAATGACCCTTGGCGAGGTCCGCCGCATGGGCCGCCAGTTTGTAGGTTACCACACCGGCGCGCACGTCATCTCGGTCCGGAAGTCCCAAGTGTTCCTTGGGCGTCACGTAGCACAGCATGGCAGTGCCGTACCAGCCAATCTGCGCCGCCCCGATGGCCGAGGTAATGTGGTCATATCCGGGAGCGATGTCGGTGGTGAGGGGGCCTAAGGTGTAGAAGGGGGCGTTGAAGCACTTTTCCGTCTGCTTGGCCATGTTGTCCTGAATCTTGTGCATGGGCACATGGCCCGGGCCTTCGATAATCACTTGCACGCCGTATTCCCAGGCGATTTTGGTCAGTTCGCCCAAGGTTTCCAGTTCTCCGAACTGGGCGGCGTCATTGGCGTCGGCAATGGATCCCGGACGCAACCCGTCACCAAGGGAAACGGCCACGTCGTATTTGGCGAGGATCTCGCAGATTTCCCGGAAGTGGGTGTAAAGGAAGTTTTCTTTTTTGTGGACCATGCTCCAAAGCGCAAGGATAGAGCCTCCGCGGCTCACGATTCCCGTAGTGCGTTTCAGGGTCAGCGGGATGTGTTTTAGCAAGAGCCCTGCGTGAATGGTAAAGTAGTCCACGCCCTGTTCGGCCTGCTCAATCAGGGTGTCGCGATAGGCTTCCCAAGTCAGGTCTTCGGCCTTGCCCTTGACTTTTTCAAGAGCTTGGTAGATAGGCACGGTGCCGATAGGTACGGGGCTGTTCCGCAGAATCCATTCCCTAGTCTCGTGGATGTTCTTGCCGGTAGAAAGGTCCATGACGGTGTCGGCCCCCCACTTGACGGACCACACCAACTTTTCCACCTCTTCTTCGATACCGCTACTGAGGGCGGAGTTCCCGATGTTGGAATTGATCTTGGTGAGGAAGGCGTTGCCGATAATCATGGGTTCGCATTCCGGGTGGTTCATATTGGAAGGGATGATGGCCCTGCCTGCAGCCACTTCGGAGCAGACGAATTCCGGCGTGATAGGCTTGATGCCCGAGTCCTTGGGCAGAATCTGGTCCAGACGCTGGTTTTCGCGGATGGCCACGTATTCCATTTCGGGAGTGATGATTCCCTTGCGGGCGAAGTCCAGCTGGGTCTTGCAGCCTTCTGCACCGGGAACATCCTTGAGCCATTCTCTCCAGCCTTCGCGAATCTTGGGGAGTCCCTTCTTTATGTCAATTTCTGCAGAGGCGTCGCCGTAAAGTCCGCTGGTATCATAAACGGGGACCACCGGTGTTTTGGGGTCGTCAATCTTTACCTCTCGCATGCCCACGCGAATTTCGGAAAACAATTTTCCCTGCACATAAATCTTGCTGGATTGCGGAAAGGTCGCACCCTTTATATCCATAAATTCCTCACTTTTCCTACGGCCAAATTACTGGCACAGGTTCAAGGGGTTTGTTCTCAGCCATAGTTCCTACAGCACCCCCAAGTTTTTTCCACAATATAAAATTTTATCTTTCGTATCGAGGACATTTATGGATATCAAGAAGACAAACGCCGCACGAATCTTGGACCGCCAGAAGATCCAGTACGAGCTAATCCCTTACAAGGTGGATGAAAACGACTTGGGCGCCCAACATGTGGCGGACAGCCTGGGCGAAGACATCAACCAGGTTTTCAAGACAATCCTGGTCCATGGTGATAAAATCGGCTACCTGGTATGCGTCGTTCCAGGTAATTTGGAAGTGGATTTGAAAGGAGCCGCCAAGGTCAGCGGCAACAAGAAAATCGATACCGTCCCCTTGAAGGACTTGACCCCGTTGACAGGCTACATCCGGGGTGGTTGCAGCCCTCTTGGACTCAAGAAGAATTTTCCCATCTTTATTCACGAAACCGCCCTGCAGTTTCCGTTTATTTATGTGAGTGCCGGTGAACGAGGCTTGCAGTTGAAGATTGCCCCGGCAGATTTGGTTAAGGCAACCCGCGGAACAGTGGGAGTGATTGCTCGCGTGCCTCCCACTGCGCCCGAAGACTGATTGTTTGTTAATTTTAGAACGATGGTCCTGTTTGCCAAATACATTGCCGGCTTTGCAATAGCCCTTGTTTGTATGGGCTTGTGCTGTTGCACTTTCCCAGTTCGCACCGGTTACGACAGGAGTATCGGCGGTTACAAGTCTGCACCGAGTGAACACGCATCTACGGAGAAAACCGGGGCGAAGTCCAGCACGGGAGCCTCCCCGAGCAGGGATCCATCGCACAAGAAAACCACCGCAGGGGCTACCAAACAGGCCGCCACCCAAAAGATGGCTCACGAAAATGCTCCCAAGCAAGCCTCCAACTCCTCCTTAGAAAAGCTAGCACAGTCCTGGATAGGTACCCGCTATCTCTATGGCGGCAGTTCCAGGTCCGGTACGGACTGCTCCGGCTATGTGATGCAACTTTACAAGGAACACTATGGAATAAGCTTGCCCCATAACGCAGGCCAGATGTACGATGATAGCCGTGGCAGTTCCGTGAGCCGGGGCAGCCTGCAGGAAGGGGACCTTGTATTTTTTGGCAGCTTCTGGAAAATTGACCACGTGGGAATTTATCTGAAAGGGGACCGCTTTACCCACGCCAGCACCAGTAAGGGCGTGATGATATCCCCCATGAGCGACAACTACTGGCGACCCAAGTACCAGGGGGCGAGACGGTTTAGGTGACAACCAATTACTATCTTTTGCACCATGAAAAAGATTGCATTCCAGGGTCGTCGCGGAGCCTATAGCGAAAGTGCCGCTTATCATTTGTTCGGAACAGACATCGAAGTGGTGCCTATGGACACCTTCGGTGAGATTTTCCAGAGCATCGAGACCGGCGCCGTGGACGGCGGTGCAATTCCTATCGAAAATTCTACGGCAGGTTCCATCTACGAAAATTACGACCTGCTTTACAAGTGGCGCCTGCCCATCGTGGCAGAGGTAAAGCTCCAAATTTCGCATACCCTGTGCGCCCTGCCCGGAGTGAAACTTGCTGACCTGAAGAAGGTGCTGAGCCACCCCCAGGGACTTGCCCAGTGCAGCCGATTCTTCGGTCGCAATCCCGGTATCGAAAGTGTGGCCTTCTACGACACCGCTGGTAGTGCCGAAGAGGTAGCCAAGCGCGGAGACAAGACTTTAGGTGCCATCGCCAGCGCCTATGCCGCCAAGTTCTACGGCCTGGACATTCTGGCCGAAGGAATCGAGAACCTGAAGGGCGTGAACTTCACCCGCTTTTACGCCATCCAGAAGGTGGCCGTCGATTTGCCCGAAGTCGGGTCCGGCGACACCCCCATCAAGACCACCCTACTCTTTATGCTGAACGATTCCGGAAAGTCCGGAGCG
Source organism: Fibrobacter sp. (assembly GCA_017503015.1). Classification (NCBI taxonomy): domain Bacteria; kingdom Pseudomonadati; phylum Fibrobacterota; class Fibrobacteria; order Fibrobacterales; family Fibrobacteraceae; genus Fibrobacter; species Fibrobacter sp. The sequence goes on from JAFVTX010000050.1 coordinate 80,154, forward strand.
CTCCATGCGGCGCTTGGCTGTTTTGCCAAGCGGGACTTGAACCTGACCCGCATCGAAAGCAGGCCCCATCCGGACAGGCCCTGGGAATACATCTTCCACCTGTCCTTCGAAGGGAACCCCAAGGACCCGCTGGTGGTAGAAGCCCTGAAGGAACTGCAGTCCTACTGCGATTTCGTATATCGCCTAGGCAGTTTCAAAGAAGGCTCCACCGAAAAGCTGAGCTACTAGAGGTGTGAGTTCGCCCGCCATGGCGGGCTTTGAGCAATGAGGTGTGAGTTTTTTGGGGAAAGTCTTCCCCTCGCCTCGGCCCTAGCCTCGGCTACCCCTTCTAGCGGGGCCTCAATCACCGGCCCCGCAACGCCCCGCTTACAGCATTCTGGTCATTACCAGATCCTGTCGTATTTTCTCTTGTCTTTCTCTTCGTCCTTCTTCTCTTGAACGATGGCGTCGATGACGGCGGCCACCGTCAGGTTGAAGATGTCGTGGACCGAAGCGTCGGAGTCGGTAAAGTGCACCGGCTTGTTCAGGCCCATCTGCACAGGACCGATGGATTCGCCTACGCCCATTTCCAGGAGCATCTTGCAAGTCGTATTGGCCGAAGAAAGGCACGGGAAAATCAAGGTGTTCACCGTCTGACCCTTCAACTTGTTGAAGGGGTACTTGGAGTCCCGCAGTTCCTTGTCCAGGGCCACGTTCACCTGCATTTCACCGTCGAGCATATAGTCCGGGAACTGTTCGTGAATCATCTTCACCGCATCGCGGGCCTTGTTTGCCGTTCCGCGGGCGGCTTCCTTGTCAGATCCGAAGTTCGCGTAGCTGAGCATAGCCATCACGGGATCGTGGGCAAAGAACTTCACCGCGTCGTGGGTGAGCTTTGCGATATCCACCAGGGTTTCGGTATCGGGGTCGCGGTTCACCAGGGTGTCCGCCAGGAAGAAGGTCCCCTTGCGGGTGCTCAAGATGTGCATGGCGCCGAAGTGCTTGTAGTCTTCGCGGATGCCGATAATTTCCTTGGCCAGTTCGATAGTTTCGCTGTACTTGGAATAACCACCGGTAATAAAGGCATCGGCGTCGCCCACCTTCACCATCATCATGCCAAAGTGGTTGGGCTCGAACATGTCGTCGCGGGCTTCTTCGAAGGTCACGCCGTTGCGACCGTTCTCGTCGGCATAGATTTCGGCATACTTGCGACGGCATTCGAATTCCTCGGGAGAGCGGGGGTTCACAATCTTGATGCCCGTGAGGTCGAGCTGTTCCTTATTCGCCATCATTTGGATGCGTTCGGCGTTACCCAGCAGAATCGGGTGAGCGACACCTTCGAGCTTCGCCTGCACGGCGGCCTTGAGCATGTTGAGGTTGTCGCCTTCGGCGAACACCACGCGCTTCGGGTTACTGCGGGCCGTATCGCTGAACTGACGGATGAGCTTGTTGTCGTAGCCCATCATGTCGCGGAGCCTGTCGTAGTAGGCGTCCCAGTCGGTTATAGGCTTGCGGGCCACACCGCTTTCGATGGCGGCCTTGGCCACGGCAATAGAAACTTCGGTGAGCAGGCGGGGGTCAAGGGGCTTCGGAATCAGGTATTCCTTGCCGAAGGTAAAGCGCTGGGCGTTGTAGGCGATGTTCACCACGTCGGGCACGGGCTCGTGGGCAAGCTTTGCAATGGCACGCACCGCTGCATGCTTCATGTGTTCGTTGATGCAAGTGGCACGCACGTCCAGGGCCCCGCGGAAAATGTAGGGGAAACCGATAACGTTGTTCACCTGGTTCGGGTAGTCGCTACGGCCCGTGGCAAAAATCAGGTCGCCACGGCTGGCCATAGCCTCTTCGTAGCTGATTTCGGGAGTGGGGTTCGCCAGCGCAAAGACGATGGGCTGGTCGGCCATACTGCGGACCATCTCCCGGGTCAAAATGTTCCCCTTCGAAAGCCCCACGAACACGTCGGCGCCCTTCATGGCGTCGGCGAGAGTCTCGATGTCGGTGCGGTCGGTGGCAAAGAAGGCCTTCGCCTCGGTGAGGCCCTTGCGGTCCTTGCGGATGACGCCCTTGCTGTCGCACATCACCAGGTTCTCTTTCTTGAGACCCAGGGAAAGATACAGGCGAGTGCAGGCGCAGGCGGCAGCGCCGGCACCGTTCACCACCATCTTCACGTCGCGGATGCTCTTGCCCGCCACCTCGATAGCGTTCAGCAGGCCCGCCGAAGAAATGATGGCCGTGCCGTGCTGGTCGTCGTGCATCACGGGAATGTCCAGCTCCGCCTTGAGGGTGTCCTCGATCTCGAAGCATTCCGGAGCCTTGATATCTTCCAGGTTGATGCCGCCAAACGTTGGGGCGATTCCCTTCACGATCTCGATGAACTTCTTCGGGTCCTTCTCGTTGATTTCGATGTCAAAGACGTCGATGCCCGCGTAAATCTTGAAGAGAAGGGCCTTGCCTTCCATCACGGGCTTGCCTGCCAGGGCTCCGATATCGCCGAGGCCGAGAACCGCTGTGCCGTTAGAAATCACGGCGACGAGGTTGCCCTTGCCCGTGTATTCGTAAGCGAGGTTGTTGTCCTTCTCGATTTCGAGGCAGGGCACAGCCACGCCCGGAGTGTAAGCGAGGCCCAGATCCGTCTGGGTACTGTGGGGCTTGGTGGGCACAATTTCGATCTTGCCGGGTTTGCCCATGGAATGGTATTCCAGCGCCTGTTCCTTCAAATCTTTGCTCATCTTGACTCCTTTCCGCCGGATAAGCCTCGCGGAACTTCAATTTTCGGCGCCAAAGATAGAAAAATTGTCCTTAATTGTAAAGATTTAGGCACAATAGGGGCGTGCCTAAAATTCCATACAGGCCACCTACACTTTCAGCGTTTTCAGGTACGCCTTTTGCTCGGGGGTAATCCTGTAGCTTTCGATGGCCTTCTGGATAGCCTTGTTGTGGGTCCAGGGTTCCAATTTATGCTCCTGGATATAAGGTATCGTAGCATCATATTGCTTGGCCAGGGCAGTGGCAAAATACCAAGCTACCATCATCTTCACGTAGTAATCTTCGCGGCGGACTGCCGCAACCCACCGCAAGAACATAGGCTCAAAGTCCTCATCCAAAAACCAGGTCATCAGCATCTCGATTCCAAAACGCACAACATAAGTGTCGTCTTCTACCTGTTCGCCAGAAGCCAGCCGCCCGCGAATCCAGAGCTTTATGAATTCCAGCAGCTTCTTGCGGTTTTCCAAGCTTTTCCCTAACACTTTTGGCCGTAGCTGGTCACAGGTAGCCCAGTTGTCTACATAGGGCAAAAAGTTTTCTACCTGCGCAATGCATTTGTCAAAGTCATTGATGCCCGACAGGATAAAGGAATGGACCTGGTTCTCGTCGTAATACCTGTGCGGGAGCCTATTCAGAAATTTGTCAATGTTCGGGTCTGCCGAAAAATTCTTGGCAATGAGTTTCAAGTCCGGAGTCCGCACGCCGATAACGGTGTCCGCAGGAATCGTAGGAATGAGCCTGCTGTGAAAGGCCTTGAACTTCAGGTCCCGTGCGTTGAACAGGGCGTCTTGAATCCGGCTTTCTACCGAAAACCCCTTGGCAGGCGTTCGCTTCATAAGGGCCTACTTGGACTTTTTCTTTTTCAGGGTCCCGAGAGTGCCCTTGCTGTATTGACCTATGCAGGTGACGGCCTCGCGGGTGCAGGGCGACTTGGGGTCGTAAAAGACCTTGCGGTCATTCTTGAAAACTTCTTCGACAAGTTCTTTGCCGGGAGCGTTTGTGCCCTTCTGGTACTGGATGTCATAAAAAACGTCGGTGTCACGGGTGACCACCTTGATTTTCACGTCTACGACATAGGCTCCGTGCCGTCCCTTGAACTGGAATCCGTAAGGGATTTCGGTCAGCTTGAAATGTTCCAGCTCAGGACCCACATATTCCAGATCGTCCCAATCTTCGCATTCCCCGTTGTCGCGGGCCTTGAACCAGCCTTCAGGATCCCCTTCGTTGGCATCGTCCATGGCCACGTTCAAGGCGCTCAAGTAGCCGTCCCTGACTAGGGCCAATTCCTCTTTGGCTTCGTGGTAGGTATCCATGTCGCCATCGTAGGCAAAAGGCATAACGACGGCAAAGGCAATCAAAAAGGCAAACAAGCGCATTTATTCTCTCCTAAACATTAACAGTTCTAAACGCAAATTGTATAATTCAAAATTACAAATTTCACATTACACATCACACATTCCACATTAATTTACGCTTCCCCGATTCGGGTCATCTTCAAGAGAGGCACGCCCGCTTCGCGGCTTTCGGCGAGGTTTATCTCGAAGTCGATACTCCAGTCGTTGAATTCCTCTTCGTCCTGGAGCATCTGCTGGATATGCATCACGTCGCCTTCGTAGGTCACTATGGTGTGGGCGAGAGCGCGGCCTTCTACGTCCAGGCGGAACTTATGGTGTTCTGCCGTGTAGGCGGCCATGATTTCGGTAAGTGTATTCTCTGTCCAGGGCTTGCCTTCGCCGTCCACGAGCATCTGGCCCTCTTCCAGGTCGTCGGCAAGGCTGTCGAGAACTGCTGCAAAGTCCTGCTTGGAGAGGTTTCCCATAATCTGGAAGATGCGCTGGCGCACCATACCCAAGAAACGTTTCTTGTCGTAGGTGATGTCGGCGGCGGCCTTGTCGGCACCGAAGGCTTTTTCCGCTTCGTCTTCGGCGGCTCCCTCTTCCAGGCGTTTCTGGTAGTCTTCGGGGTGTGCCATTTTTTCCCACTCTTCCAAAAGGCTCGAGTCGGTGCGGCGGATCATGTCGCCCAGGTAGTCTTCCATTTCCCGGAGTTCGTCGTTCTTGTAGCCGTCGGGAACCGTCTGGCTCAAAACCTTATAGACGTAGTTCAGGTGGCGCAGCAGAATGGCTTCCATACGTTGCAGGCCATACTGCTTCACGTAGCCGCTAAAGGTGCTGAAGCTTTCGAACATCTCGCGGACAATGCTCTTGGGCTCCACGTTCACGTCCACCCACGGGTGGACTTCGGCAAAGGCGTTGTAGGTGTCGTAGATAAAGTCCCGCAGGGGCTTGGGGTATTCCACCTTCTCGATTTCTTCCATGCGCTGGTTGAATTCCATGCCCTGGGCCTTGAGTTCGTCAAGCCGTGCGTTCCGGGCCTTGTTCTGCTGGATGCGGAGTATGGCGTCGGGATTTTCTACGATGGATTCGCAAAGGGTGATTACATCCAGTGCGTATTCGGGACTTTCCCTGTCCAGTTTCGGCAAGGTATCCACCAGGTAAAGGGATAGGGGCTGGTTCATGGCAAAGTCGTCTTGCAAATCCAAATTGACCCGCAAGTGGCTGTAGCCCTCGGCCACGGGCTTTATAAACTCTACGATTTTCTTTTCCACAAGGCTTCGGAACAGTTGGAAAGACCTGTGCTGCAGCTGCTTCTTGCTTGCGGCACTCTCGTGGCAGTCCTTGATCAGGTTTCGCATGGCCTTGCAGCCGTCGGTTTCCCGGCTCAAGATGTTCAGGAGCATGCCGTGATCCACATGGAAACTGGAGGTCAGCGGTTCGGGCTGGGCATCGATCAGGCGCTTGTAGGTGCTTTCGTCGAAGGGAACGTAGCCGTGCTCGGGCGGTTTTCTCTTCTGGAACTTCTTGCCGGTCTGGCGGCTCTTGGCTTCCAGTTTCAGGTTCTCGATGACATGTTCCGGTGCCTGAGCCACCACGTATCCGATGTTGTCAAAACCCTTTCGACCGGCCCGGCCTGCAATCTGGTGAAAGTCCCGAGCAGTGAGAATCGCCGTCTTGTCGCCGCTGTATTTGCAAAGCTGAGTAAAAAGAACGGTGCGAATGGGAACGTTCACGCCTACGCCAAGAGTATCGGTGCCGCAGATGACTTTCAGTAAACCCTGCTGGGCCAGCTTTTCGCAAAGAATGCGATACTTGGGCAAGAGCCCCGCATGATGCAGGCCAATTCCCTGCTTGAGCCAGCGTTTGACATCGGGGCCGTAGGGGCTAGAAAACCGCACTTCCTTGATGGCTTCGTTTATCTTGACTTTCTCTTCTTTGGTGCAGAGGTCAAGACTCATGAAATTCTGGGCGTTGCTTGCGGCAGCGGCCTGGGTGAAATGCACCACGTAGACGGGAGCCTTGCCCTCGTTCACCAGCTTTTGCACTTCGGTGGAAAGTTCCGTGGTGCTGTAGCTGAAGTCAAGCGGGACAGGTCTTTGCGAGGAACGAACCGTCACGGACTCCCTGCCGGTGTGTTTCGTCATTTCCCGCTCAAAAAATTCCGTCGCACCGACGGTGGCGCTCATCAGGAGAAACCTGCTCTGGGGTAGCGTCAGGAGCGGAATCTGCCAGGCCACCCCGCGTTCCCTGTCGGAATAGTAATGGAATTCGTCCATCACCACATCGGTGATGGTGAGCTTTTCGCCCTCGCTGAGGGCCATGTTGCTTAAAATTTCTGCCGTGCAGCAGAGTATAGGAGCGTCGTGATTGACGGTGGCATCTCCTGTAGAGAGCCCCACGTTCTCGGGTCCGAATTCCTTGCAGAGGGCCATCCATTTTTCGTTGACCAGGGCCTTGATGGGGCAGGTATAGACGCTTTTGCGCCCGTGAACGATGCTGTCAAAATGGAGCGCCAGGGCCACCATGGATTTTCCGGAACCCGTGGGCGTATTCAGGATAACGTTCTTGCCGTCTAAAAGTTCGAGGATGGCCTCTTCTTGGGCGGGGTACAGCGTGGTTCCGCGGGACTCCGACCATTCCATAAAAGCTTCCAAAATGTCTTCGGAAACAATCTTTGAACGGTCCCCGCCGCCTTTCTCGGCGAGTTTTGCAATGAAATCCTTGAGTGTAACCCTATTCTGCTCGGTCATGGAGCCAAAAGATAACTATTTTAGTCCTTATGAAAGGAATCGTACTTGCCGGAGGCTCCGGCACAAGACTCTACCCGCTGACCATGGTCACGAGTAAGCAGCTGTTGCCTGTTTACGACAAGCCCATGATTTATTACCCGCTTTCCACCTTGATGCTTGCGGGTATTCGGGAAATTCTCATCATTTCTACTCCCACGGACTTGCCGAATTTTGAGCGGCTGCTTGGCGATGGATCGGCAATGGGACTCAAGCTTTCTTACAAGGTGCAGCCCAGCCCCGATGGTCTCGCTCAAGCGTTCATTCTCGGAGAAGAATTCATCGGCAATGATTGCTGTGCCATGGTGCTGGGCGACAACATTTTTTATGGGAACGGATTTAGCCCTCTTTTGAGAGCGGCGGTGAAAAACGCCGAACAAAATGGCCGTGCCAGCGTGTTCGGCTACTATGTGGAAGACCCGGAACGTTTTGGCGTGGTGGAATTCGACGACGCAGGCAAGGTAATTTCTGTCGAAGAAAAACCCAAAGAACCCAAGAGCAACTATGCCATCACGGGTCTCTACTTCTACGATAACCGTGTTTCGGGATTTGCAAAGGCCCAAAAGCCCAGTGCCCGTGGGGAACTGGAAATTACGGACCTGAACAAGACCTACCTGGACAAGGGCGAACTGGACGTGAAGCTGCTGGGCCGCGGGTTTGCCTGGCTGGACACCGGGACCATGGACAGCCTTATCGAAGCGGGCGAGTTCGTGAAGATGGTGGAAAACCGCCAAGGCATCCAGATTAGCGCCGTCGAAGAAATCGCCTACAGGAACGGTTGGATTACCAAGGAAAAGCTCCTGGAATCAGCCGCCAAGTATGGCAAGTCGCCTTACGGACAACATCTGCGCAAAGTTGCAGAAGGAAAGATTAAATACTAGCTATGAAACGATCCATTGTCATTACCGGCGGTGCGGGCTTTATCGGGAGCCATGTAGTTCGCCTGTTCGTGAACAAATACCCGGAATACAAGATTATCAATCTTGACAAGCTTACCTATGCGGGCAACCTCGCAAATCTGAAAGACATCGAGAACAAGCCGAACTACAAGTTTGTGAAGATGGACATCTGCGACTTTGACGCTTTCTACAAGCTCATGCTGGATGAAAAAGTCGACGGCATCATCCATCTTGCTGCCGAAAGCCATGTAGACCGCTCCATCAAGGACCCGTTCACCTTCGCGAAGACCAACGTGATGGGCACTTTGAGCCTGTTGCAGGCCGCGAAGCTCTACTGGGAAGCCCTGCCGGAAAAGTACGAAGGCAAACGCTTCTACCACATTTCGACGGATGAAGTTTACGGCGCCCTCAAGATGAATCACCCGGAAGGCATCACGCCGCCGTTCACCACGACGGCAAGCTCCAGCGAACATCACCTGGCCTACGGTGACGACTTCTTCTACGAGACGACCAAGTACACGCCGCACAGCCCGTATTCTGCATCCAAGGCGGGCTCCGACCACTTCGTGCGTGCATTCCACGACACTTACGGCATGCCGACGATTGTCACGAACTGCAGCAACAACTACGGGCCCTACCAGTTCCCCGAAAAGCTGATTCCGCTCTTCATCAACAACATCCGCCACAAGAAGCCGCTGCCGGTTTACGGCAAGGGCGAGAACGTTCGCGACTGGCTCTTCGTGGAAGACCACGCCCGCGCTATCGACGTGATTTTCCATAACGGGAAGATTGCCGAAACCTACAACATCGGCGGGTTCAACGAATGGAAGAACATTGACATCATCAAGGTCGTCATCAAGACCGTTGACAGGCTCCTTGGCCGCGCGGAAGGCGAGGATATGAACCTCATCACCTATGTGACGGACCGCCTGGGCCACGACGCCCGCTATGCCATCGATTCCACCAAGCTCCAGAAGGAACTGGGCTGGGAACCCTCCCTCCAGTTCGAGGAAGGCATCGAGAAGACCGTGCGCTGGTACCTCGACAACCAGGAATGGCTGGACAACATCACCAGTGGCGACTACGAGAAGTATTACGAAAAAATGTACGGAGAAAAAGTTACTAGTTACTAGTTCTTAGTTACTAGCACCTTTAGTTGAATTTTCTAGTAACTAGTAACTCTTAACTAGGAACTCAAAAATGTCCAAATTCAATTTCATCAAAACCTCTATCGAGGGCGTAACCATCATCGAGCCGACGGTCTTTGGCGACCAACGCGGCTACTTCATGGAAACCTACAACAAGGGCGAGTTCGATGCCGCAGGCCTCGACATGGTCTTTGTGCAGGACAATGAATCCCGCAGCAAGAAAGGTGTGCTCCGCGGGCTCCACTTCCAGAAGAAGAACCCGCAAGGCAAGCTCGTCCGCGTCATCGAAGGTGAAGTATTCGACGTGGCGGTAGACTTGCGCAAGGGAAGTCCCACCTTCGGCAAGTGGGAAGGCGTTACCCTTTCTGCCGAAAACAAGAAGCAGTTCTACATTCCCGAAGGCTTTGCACACGGTTTTGTGGTGCTCAGCGAGACTGCGACTTTCGTGTACAAGTGCACCCGCCTCTACGACCCGAAGGACGAAGGCGGCCTCATGTGGAACGATCCCGAAATCGGCATCAAGTGGCCGGTGGGCAACGGTTTCGAACCGCTTCTTAGCGAAAAGGACACCAAGAACCCAGCCTTGAAGGACTTGGGCTTTGCTTTTGAGTTTTAATCCGAAATCCGAGTCAACTCTTTTTTTCTATCATTATATGCGATGAAGAACATTCTAGTCGTTTGTACAGGCAACATCTGTCGCAGCCCTACGGGAGAGTACCTCCTGAAAAAGGAGCTGGGCGAAGGTTTTAACGTGATGAGTGCCGGGCTCGGTGCCCTGGTGGACCATCCGGCTCACGAACTCAGCCAAAAGATTGCCCTTGAGCATGGTGTGGATATGAGTGCCCACCACGCAAGGCAAATCAACATGGATATCCTCAAGTGGGCGGACCTGGTTTTGGTCATGGAAAACGGCCACAAGCAGGAGATTATCCGTAAGTACCCCTGGGCCGAGGGCAAGGTCTTCCGCTATGGCGAAAGCGTTCAAGTGGATATTCCGGACCCCTACCGTAGGCCCGAAAGTGCCTTTGTGCTGGCTTGGAATTTTATTTCAAAGTTGACCCCCTACTGGGTCAAGAAAATCAAGGAAAGTGAAGGGCAGGCGTAAGCCTGGAAAGAATATGAAGAAAATGAAGTGTTTGTTGTTGGCTTCTGCAGCTCTTATGCTGAACGGTTGCTTCTTTGCACCGCAGATGAGAATGTCTGAACCCAGTGATTCTTCGGAATACAACGGTATTTCCGTGTATTTTCACTCCATCGACGAAGGGGATTTCGGTACCGACGTCAAGGCAGCCCCGAATGGGGACACCACAGCAAACTATGGCGATTTGGCCGACCTAATCGTGGACTCCTTGCCCAAGTTGGAATACCGCATCGGTCCTCTGGACATGGTCCAGGTAGTGGTGTGGGAACACCCGGAACTGACCTCTCCTATGGGCCAGTATCAGCCCGCTGGTCAAAAGGTGACCACCGATGGTAAACTGTTCTACCCCTATGCTGGTGAACTCCAGGCGGCAGGCCTTACGGCGCAGGAGCTCCGTCAGGAAATCACTAAACGCCTGTCCGACAAGATTCTGAACGACCCTCAGGTGGATGTTCGCGTTTCAGAATACAATAGCCTTAAGGCAGTTGTATCTGGTGAAGTGAAAAATCCGGGATACGCCTTTTTCTCTGAAGCACCCATGACTATCCCCATGGCCATAGCTGAGGTCGGAGGCTTCAACCAGTACGCCGACCCTGCCGGCATGCAGCTCCGTCGCGGCGACAAAGTCTACAAAATCAATTATTTGGAAGCGTTTAAGAAACAGCTCCCCTTAGACAAGATGCTGCTGAAACCGGATGACCAGTTGTATGTTCCTGCCCTGAGCCAGACCCAGCGCGAAAACCGCGCCTACGTCATGGGCGAAGTCCAGAAGGTGGGCCTTGTTGATTTGGTGAACGGCAAGGTGAACCTTGTAGAAGCGTTGTCTGCAGCAGGCGGTCTCCAGGCATTGAATGCGTCTTCTCGCTCCATTTACGTCATCCGCAACACCTCTGACAAGCGCATTGATGTTTTCAACTTGAACGCCAAGAACGCCATGGCCTTGGCTATGGCGGAACGCTTTGATCTGGATGCCCATGATATCGTATATGTCGATGCTTCTGGCCTTGCCACATGGAACCGTTTCATCAGTTTGATTCTTCCGTCGGTTCAGACAGTCTACTATGGTCTGTTAGCTACGCATAACGCCTACGTTGTCAAGAACGACATTACCAAATAGGTTTGACTTGATATGATTAACTTGATTCTTTGCGGTGGAAGCGGAACTAGGCTTTGGCCTGTAAGCCGCTCGCTGATGCCCAAACAATTCGCTCCGCTTTTTGATGGGCAATCCCTGTTCCGTAAGACGGTCAAGACCAATTCTGCCGTCTGCAGTTCGCAGTTCATTGTTTCCAATGCCGACCAGTTCTTCTTAGCCAAGGACCAGTTGGAAGCCGAAGGCAAAAAGGGTTGCATGTTCCTGTTGGAGCCGGTAGGCCGCAATACGGCACCTGCTATTGCTCTAGCGTGTCTAACCCTCGACGCCAACGAAATCGTCCTGGTTTCTCCGTCGGATCACGTCATTCGTAAGAAGGACGAATACAAGAAGGTGCTACTCCGGGCCGAAGAACTGGCTCAGGCCGGCAACCTAGTGACTTTCGGCATTACGCCTACCAGCCCCGAGACCGGCTACGGCTATATCGAAGCCGATGGCGAAGACGTAAAGCGCTTTGTGGAAAAACCAGACCTGGCCACTGCCGAAAAATACCTGCTGGCCGGGAACTTCTATTGGAACAGCGGTATCTTCTGCTTCAAGGTCAAGACTTTCTTGGACGAACTGAAGAAGTATTCTCCCGACATTTTGAATGCGGCAAAGATCGCGCTGACCCGCGCCAAAAAAGAAGATGGCGAACCTATCCGCATCGCGTTGGAAGACATGAAGGCCATTCCCAGCAACTCCATCGACTATGCCGTGATGGAAAAGTCCTCCAAGGTGAAGGTGGTTCCCAGCGACATCGGTTGGAGCGATCTGGGCAGTTTCGACAGCCTTTATGGCGAATATCCTCACGACGAGAACGGCAACAACGTGAACCCCCGTCACATTGCCGTTGGAACAAAGGATTCCCTGGTGATGGGAAGCCAGCGGACCATCGCCACCATCGACCTGAACGACATGCTTATCGTGGATACTCCCGATGCCTTGCTGGTGGCGCCTCGTGCAAGCAGCCAAAAGGTGAAACAGGTTGTAGAAAAGCTGAAAGAAAAAGGCAGCGATTTGATAAGCGTCCCCCAGACGGTAAACCGTCCCTGGGGAACCTACTCCGTGCTGGAATCTTCTGAAAGCTACAAGATGAAGCGTATTGTGGTAAAGCCCGGCAAGCGCCTTTCTCTGCAAAAGCATTTACATCGTTCGGAACACTGGGTTGTGGTGAGCGGAACAGCCACCTGTACCGTAGGCGACAAGGTGTTCTTGGTGCGCCCGAACGAATCCACCTATATTCCGGCAGGAACGGTACACCGCCTGCAAAACGAGGGCAAGCTCCCGCTGGTCATCGTGGAAGTCCAGGTGGGCGAATACACCGGCGAAGACGATATCATCCGTATGGAAGACGACTTCCACCGTTGTAGCTAGATTTTCACACAAAAAGGAGAAAAAATGAAAAAATTCACTCTGCTTGCTGCTGTCGCCTTGTTTGCCTCTAGTGCTCTCGCTCAGGGCCTTGGCCTCGGCGCCCGTATTTCTTACCAGTCCGAAGCCATGATGGGCGACGACGCTGAGTTTTTTGCTGACGAAACCGTTTCTAGCGGTTTTGGTGGCGGTATCGACGTGTTGTACCATTTTAGCCCGATGGTTGGGCTACATTCGGGGGCACTTTTCCAGCTCAATGCTTATTCCTGGACCGTAAGTTCTGTTGATTATAGTTACCTGTTCTTGAACTTGCAGGTTCCTGTATTGGCGAGAATTAACTTTACTCCTGGATTCTTTGCTGAAGCGGGTTTAGACATGTCCATCAACATGATGGCCTCTGCTTATGACGAAATTTCAGATGAATGGAATGACATAGACAAGTGGAACACCTTCCAGCTGGGTCTCACTGCCGGTGCGGGTTACACTCTGTGGTTTGGTCTGGAATTCAGCGGACGCTTCAGCTACGGCTTGCTTGATCCCATTGATACAGACCCCACGCCCGATATCAAGCCTTTCCGCTTCCAGTTTGATGTTTCTTACTGGTTCAAGAAGTAGGGAAATTCCATCTCTTAAGCTTAGGCCACCTGTAAAACAGGTGGTTTTTTGTTTGATGTTTCCCATAAATTCGTAAAAAAAGTTAATTTAAGTGTAATTCTCTGGAGGCAAATATGAAAAACAGGCGCTTTGCTTTTCTTGTGTTGGGCTTTGTGGCTGCTGGATTGTCCTATGTCCATGCGGACATTACGGGCAAGGTGGTGGACGAGTCCAAAACCCCCATTCACAATGCCGTTGTTAGCATAAAAGGTGCTTCGGCGGTTTTGCCTGCAGAACGGACTCTGTCCGGCACGGATGGAAAGTTCCTGTTCTCTGGAAAATACGGCTCGGGAGAGCCTTCGAACGTACACCCAATTGCACAATCCTTGACAGGGAGGTCTGTCAAAGTTGAAATTTCAGATTTAAACGGTCGGATTCTGAAAAGGGGCACCGTAGAAAACGCCGTCAACTCAAGTCAAGAGGTAAAGGCGCTTATGTCTGGGTTGCCCCGCGGGATGTACCTGGTATTGGCCAATAACGATGGCAAGAGAAGCTTGCTTGGTAAAGTTAATGCAGAGACTGGTGATTCCCGATACACTCAAGTAAATATTTCCTCTTTGTCCAAGGCTTCTGCGGCAAGCCAGATTCTGGTTATCCGCAAGGCGGGTTTTTTGCCCGAGACATTGCAGGTGAGCGGTGACAAGGATTACGGCTCCATCACCTTGAAGAGGGATCCTATCGAGGAGCAGATTGACGCGATTATAGAATCCATGACAATGGATGAAATGATTGCCCAGATGACCCAGCCAGAAGTAGGCATGGGTTGTGGAACCTATGCCTGTGGTTCTGCTCTTGAAGGCGGTGGCGGTTATACATCTACATTCTATAAGTCGGCCTGGGCTGAAAATATTCCAGTGCTGTATGGCAAGGACAATGTTCATGGCATGGGCGATGTCTCTGGCGCGACGATTTTCCCCCATAACATCGGCCTTGGCGCCACCCGCGATTCCGCGTTGGTCCGTAAGATAGGCAAGGCGGTGGCTATAGAAATGTGGGCGGCCCACATTGACTATAACTTTGCGCCGGCGGTGACGGTTCCCAGGAATGAAAAGTGGGGTAGAACTTACGAAGGTTTTGGCGAAAATCCGGAGTTGGTGGCAAGTATGGGAGCTGCCTATATCCGTGGCTTGCAGGGTGACCATTTTGATGCGGAGTGGCGTATTCCGGCAACGGCCAAGCACTTTATTGGTGACGGTGCTACAAATGGTGGTGTAGACCGCGGTAATGCCACTTTGACGGACGAAGAAGTTAGAACTATCCTATTGCCTCCCTATATTGCGGCCGTTGAACAGGGTGTCCAAACGGTTATGGCCAGTTTTAACCAGATTAATGGGGTGCACCAGCACGTGGATTCCCTACGGCTTACGGGAATCCTCAAGGTGGAACTTGGTTTTGACGGGTTTGTGATTGCGGACTGGGAAGGTATTGAAAATTCAAGAACGCCGGGTGCCACGGACGCCACTAGTTATTCTGGCGGATCGTTAGGCTCTTCAAAAGATGCCGTCAAAAAGGCGATTAATGCGGGCATCGATATGGCTATGGTTCCGAATTCTTCGGACGGATTTATAAGTAATATGAAATCCCTAGTTTCGTCCGGTGATATTTCTTTGGATAGGGTCAAGGATGCGGTGCGCCGCATATTGCGTGTGAAGATTCGAGGTGGACGTATCGCTAACCCTAATGGCCCATCAGCTTATGTGGGCAAATCGGAAAACATCGGTAGTGCAGAACATAGGGCCATTGCCCGCGAGGCGGTGCAGAAGAGTCTGGTGGTTTTGAAGAATGAAAAGGTTTTGCCCTTGTCTAAGACATCCAAGATTTACTTGACAGGCTCTGCTGCGACAAGTACAGGCATTCAGTGTGGTGGCTGGACACAGGGCTGGCAGGGATCCTCCTATTCTGTTTCTGGAGCAACTTCTATTCAGGGCGGCTTTGATCAGGTGGCAGATGGAGCGAGGGTTTCATCTGTCGCTGATGCAGAGACAATCGTGTATGCCATAGGTGAATCTCCCTATGCAGAATGGTACGGAGACTTTAGTACTCTTTATTACAGTGGTAATATCTCCTTGAGCGGTTATAACATAAGTTATCATGCTAACCAAATCAACACATGGAAGGAATCGGGCAAAAAGGTGGTTGTAGTGTTCATTACGGGCCGCCCGCTTCCGGTTACCGAAATTATCGAGGCGGCAGATGCCTTTGTGGTGGCCTGGCTGCCTGGTAGTGAGGGTGCTGGCGTGGCAGATGTGCTGTTTGGCGACGTAAAACCCTCGGGCAAGTTGCCCCACACATGGCCCAAGTCCTTGGACCAGATTCCCATTAACGAGGGTGATGGCAAAGAAGGCCTGTTCCCCTACGGATTTGGATTGACTTATTAATCCAGCCTGGCAAAAAGTATAAAAAAACGGGCCGCAAGGTCCGTTTCCTTTTTGCGCCATCGGCGCCATTACTTTCTCTAGCCCCTAGATTCTAAATCCTAGCCCCTAGAACTGACTCAGGAATCTCTGATCGTTGCTGGTCAGCAAGCCAATCTCCGGAATCGCGTGGCGGAGCATCGCGATACGGTCGAGGCCGAAGCCGAATGCAAAGCCCGTGTACTTCTCGGAATCGATGCCGCAGTTCTTGAACACGTTCGGGTCCACGGAACCGCAACCGCCGATTTCCATCCAGCCGGTTCCCTTGCAGCGACGGCAGCCCTTGCCACCGCAGAACACGCAGCTCACGTCCATTTCGGCAGACGGCTCCGTGAACGGGAAGAAGCTCGGGCGGAAACGCGTCTTGACGCCTTCGCCGAACAGCTTGTTCATGAACACCTGCAGCACGCCCTTAAGGTCTGCAAAGCTGATGTTCTCGTCCACCACCAGGCCTTCGCACTGCTGGAACATCGGGGCGTGGGTTGCATCGTTGTCCACACGGAACACGTGACCCGGAGCAATCATGCGGAACGGCGGCTTGTGCGTTTCCATGTAGTGGATCTGCGTGCCGGAGGTATGCGTACGGAGCATCACCTTGTCGTCCACGTAGAACGTGTCCTGCATGTCGCGGCTCGGGTGGTCAGGAGGCGTATTGAGCGCCTCGAAGTTGTACCAGTCCGTCTCGATGTCGCGACCGAAGTCCACTTCGAAACCCATCTGGCTAAAGAAGTCGATAATCTCTTCGCGCACGTCGTAGAGCGGGTGCGTCGAGCCCGCCGGGATGCCTGCACCCGGGAGCGTGGTATCTACAAAGCCGCTTTCCAGTTTCTTCTGGAGGGCAGCCTGGTTCGCGGTCTCGATAGCCTTGTCGATTGCCTCGGAGACGGCGACCTTAAGTTCGTTCACGAGCTTGCCGTAAGCCGGACGTTCCTCGGCGCTCAAGCTCCCCATCTGCTTCATGAGGTCGGTGACGGCACCCTTCTTGCCCAGGTACTTCACGCGGAGGTTGTTGACGGCTTCTTGGTTCGTAAGGTCGGTCTGCGCAAGTTCTGCGTCAAACGCCTGCTTCACATTGTTAATAGCTTCACTCATAGTGCGAGTAAAGATAGAAATAGACGAGAGACGAGAGACGAGAGGCGAGAGAAATTTTTATGGTTTTTGCGCGTAGCGCCATTTTTCTCTTTTATCTTTCGTCTGTAGGACCGAAGGTCCGTTCTTTCGTCTAAAAAAAGGGGGAGGTCTCCCCCTCGCTTCTGCCCCATGTCATCCCCGCGAAGGCGGGGATCTCCTTGTGGCATCCGCTACCCCCTCTACGGGCGCTCAGGCGCCGCGCCCGTAACGCCTGGCTTTGACTTCCCAGTGAAATTCGTGCTCGTTATCTTGAACACGGTCACGGCGGCGGCCTGCGCGGGCGTGAATTCGAACTTGTGCGGGGCCGCGTGCATTTGCTGCGTGGACCCTGCGGCCTGCCGTTCCATCAGGAGCGAGAGCCCGCGGCATTTCTCGGCGCTATCCTCGACGATTTCGGCCTTGCCCTGCCCGACGACGCTTGCATAGAAGCGCCCGCTCTTGCAATAAACATCTTCGTGAATCTCGATGCGGTTCTCGACACACATGCTGAACGCCACATTCGGATTCTTGCGGATACAGTCAAGCTTCTTGCCGACATGCGCGCAGTGGAAATACAATTCCAGGACGCCGCCCTCCAGGCTATATCCGAACGACAGCGGAATCACGTAGGGCATACCCGCATTGGCATCGTCCTCCATCGCGACATGGCAAGTCGTGCATTGCTCTATAATCTTCGCGATATTTTCGTCGCCTAAAACTTCTCTATCCTTGCGCCGCATTATTCCCCTAGCAAAAGCAGAGATTATGTTCCCTTGAATATTGTATAATTAATATAACTTATTCAAACTACATTCTCTCTTTCTCTTTTATAAAAGTTTGAAAATCTGAAGTTTTTGACCGCGTAAAGTACGCTTTATCCCCGTTTGGGGTGCTTTTAACTACACTCTTTTCCTTAAGGATGCCTTTCTCGGCTACACGATGTTTCCATCGCCTAAATAATTTTCATTTCTTTTGCCCTGTTACTTTCTCAATGATGTTGCTGTTGGATTTAAAATGTAGTTGTCGTAGAATCATTTTCCTTTACAAAAAAAAGGCGTTTTTTGCCCTATCCGTTATAGGGAAGGGTAACAGATTTTTGATGAAGGAGCTTTTTTTCTAAATTGCCTTGTATGGAAAAAAGCACAGAATTCTTCAATAATTGGATGAATATGCTAATGCAGCATTCCTTGCTGCAAAGGCTGATTTTGGCCTTGTTGATTCTTGGACTCGCCAAGTTGCTTCTGTTTGTTTTCAAGCGTATTATCGCCCATGCAGAGATTCGGGGCATGGATCCTGCGGCACGCCCCCTGGTCTATTCATTGGTGTCTTATACGATTTACGTGGTGACCCTCTTGCTGGTGCTCCATATTGCAGGGGTCAATACGGCGGGTCTTGTGGCTATGGTGGGTGCGGCAAGCCTTGCTATCGGTCTTGCCTTGAAGGACACCCTTTCAAACATTGCGGCAGGGCTTTTGCTCATGTTCATTCGGCCCTTTAAGGCGGGCCATTACATCGAGTGCGGCTCCATCAAGGGGAAAATCAAGGGTATCGGACTATTCAATACGACTCTTGAAACGGTGGACGGTCTGTATGTCTCTGCTCCCAACAGCTCCCTCTGGGGGCAGCCCATCGTGAACTACAGCAAGAACGTGAGCCGCCGTCTGGAACTGAAGGTGGGTATAGGCTACGGAGACTCTACGGACAAGGCCCTCGGAATTATGCGGGAACTGGTGGAAAACGAACCTCTGTTCCTGAGAAATCCCGTCCCGCAGTTCTTTGTGTCAGCCCTGGCGGACAGTTCCGTGGAGGTGGCTTTCCGGGCCTGGGTCAAGAATGCGGACTATTTCAACCTGCTTTGGAAATACACGGACGAAATCAAACGCCGCTTCGACGAAGAGGGGATAACCATTCCTTTCCCGCAGAGGACTTGCCATATTCAGGGAATTAATGGCGGAAATGTGACCAGCGTCGAAAAGTAACGGAAATTTTTATATATTTGTCCCGCTATTGCCTGGATAGTTCAGCTGGATAGAACGGGTCCCTCCTAAGGATCAAACTCGCGTTCGAATCGCGATCCGGGTATAGAAAAGGCTCCGAGGAAACTCGGAGCCTTTTGCTTATAAACCGCTGAATCCCATGAAGATGTTGTCGCTGAGGAAGGGGAGGAACCCGAGAACCACCACCGCGCAAGACAGCAAGATGATGACGCCACGTTGCCTGCGGGTAAGGCGCAGGGGGTTCAGGTGTCCGTCGGGTTCATCGACCCAGGCGCTCTTGACCAGCTGCAGGTAGTAGAACAGGGCGAGTACGTTGTTCAGCACTGCAAAGGCGATAAGCATGTAGTGCCCCGTGGTCGCCCCGCTGAAGAACAGGTGGAACTTGCCGAAGAACCCGGCAAGAGGCGGAATGCCCGCCAGGCTGAACATGGAAATGGCAAGTGCAATGGCAAGGCTTGGGTTCTGCTTAGAAAGACCCCGCAGGGAGTCGAAAATCTCTTCTCGATGGTGACTGATGATGCCGAACACGAAAAAGGCCAGGTAGTTGGACACCGCATACACGAACAGGTAGTAGATGATGGCGGTTTTCGCCATGGCGGCAGTACCGAGGAGGGCCACCATGATGTAGCCCGCCTGGGCAATGGAGCTATAGGCCATGAACCGGCGGAGCCTGTACTGCTTTAGCGCACCCAGGTTACCTACAAAGAGGGTGACGCCTGCAAGCAGGGCGATGAGGGGGGCGATTTGCTCCTGAACAGGGGCGAGAGGCCCATAGACCAGCACCACCAGGAACGCGATGGCGGTAGCCTTGGAAGTCACGGAAAGCACCGCCGTCACCGGCGTGGGTGCGCCTTCGTAAACGTCGGGAGCCCAGGTGTAGAAGGGGAACAGGGTGAGCTTGAATCCGATACCGCAGAACAGGAACAGCACCGCAATCCACAAGAGCGGGGAAGTCCCGGCGGCCACGGCACTCTGGATGGCGTCGAAATGCAGGCTCCCGGCAAAACCGTAGAGGTAGCTGAAGCCGAACAGCTCGAAGGCGGTGGCCACGGACCCCATCAAGATGTACTTGGTGGCGGCCTCGGAACCTAGCTGGTCCCGCTTGTTCCAGGCGGTGAGGGCGTACATGGGGATGGTGGCGATTTCAAGACCCAAGAAGAAGGTGATGGTGTCGCAGGCGCTCACTACCGTCACGCCGCCGAAGGTGGCAAAGGCGATAGCCCCGATGAATTCCGCAATCTGGTGCATCTGGGGCTTGCCGGCGGCGGCATGCATAAAGTAGTCCTTGGAAAACCACATGCCTAGAATGGCGGAAACCACCAGTACTTCGCGCATGAACACGCCAAAGTCGTCTACACGCCAGTTGCAGATAAAGAAACGGCCCTCGCCTCCAGCTAGCGGGATAAAGTTCAGCAGCAGGAAGATGAGCAGGAACCCGATGTTGGCGATACGCCAGGGAACGTTGGATTTGGCATCGCAGAAAAGCCTGCTCCCGATGACAATGAAGGGGAACAGCAGCAATAGCAAGTCGGGGATGATAAAGTTAGGTATGGACATTTGAATTCTGAGTTAATAGTTATTAGTTACTAGTTACTAGAAACTACGTCTGTTTGTGAAAGCTTATTCATAAGTAAATAAAAAATCATCTGGGGTCCCTTGACTAATAACTTAGAACTAGTAACTAGTAACTTTTAGTTTTTCAAATATAGGCGCGATGCTCAGGTCAAGCATGTCGGCAAAAGGCCCGGGGAAAATACCGATTAACAGCAGGCAGAAAACCAGCACCACGATGACCAGCTTTTCCCGGAAGCAACCGTCGGTAAGCGTCTGGAACTTGGCGGGCATGGGGCCGTGGAGCATGCGGTTGGCCGTCTGCAGGATATACACCGCCGTGGTGGTGATGGAAAGGATGGCAAGGACGGTGACGATACGGGTGAGGGTAGAATCCTGCTGGAATGCCCCGATAAAGATGGTGCTTTCGGCAATGAACCCGCTGAAACCGGGCAGGCCAAGGCCCGCAAAGCCCGCAATCACAAAACCGACACCCAGGAAAGGCATCTTTTTCATGATGCCGCCCAATTCCGTGATGTCGCGGGTATGGGTGCGCTCATAAATCATGCCAATGGTGGCGAAGAAGAGCCCCGTCAAGAACCCGTGGGAAATCATCTGGAGGCTAGCGCCCCGGAGTCCCACCGGCGTGAAAGCCGCAAGACCCAAGAAGATAAGGCCCAGGTGGCTGATGGAACTGTAGGCGGTAATGTATTTGAGGTCCTTGTGGCGTATGGCGATAAAGGGGCCAAGCACCACGTTGAAGATGAGCAGGGCCACCACGTAGGGGAGCCAAATCTTGGCGGCCTCAGGCATCAAGAACATGGCAAAGCGAAGACATCCGTAGGCGCCCATCTTCATCATGACGCCTGCCGCCAGCATAGAAACGGCAGTAGGGGCTGCGGAGTGGCCGTCGGGGCTCCAGAAGTGGAAGGGGAACAGGGAAGAACTGACCGCAAAGCCCATGAACATCAGTGGGAATGCCCACATCTGGAAATCCATGGGGAGAGTCACCTTTGAAATTTCCATGAGGCTCCAGCTGCCCGTGCCGCTTTCGAAGTAGAGCCCGAACAGGGTGGCAAGAATCATGGAAGAACCGAAGGCGAGGGTCAAGGTCAGTTTTTTGCCGCCGTAATCCCTGCGGCCGCTTCCGTAGCAGGCGATCATCAGGTACATGCACAGGGCTTCCATTTCGTAGAACACGAAGAACAGCACCAAATCGAAACTCATGTACACGCCATAGACGCTTGTGGCCAAAAGCTGGATCAGGGCGAAGAACACCTTCTGGTTACCCTTGATCTTGTAGCTTACCAGCACGCCTGCCCATACGATAAAGGCGGTAAGGGCAAGGAGCAGCATGTTGAGGCCGTCGGCCCCTACAATATAGTGGGCGTTGAAGGCGCTGAGCCAGGGAATGTCGGTAAAGAACCGTAGCGCAAAGGGTGCAGAGGCTGGGTCGGCGGGGGCTGCACCCAGGGCGAAAACGCGGTAGGTAAGCACGCATACAATAAGGAGCACAAAACTGACGGAAACCGTATGGACCGTCCGGAGCGCACGTTCGCAGGTGGAGGGAATCGGGATGCAGGCGAGCACCGTCAAAAGGGGAATGACCCAAATCAGATTGAATAGTAACGTTTCCATAAGCACCTACAGAGGTAGCCCTCCGATGAAGCGCCAGAGCAGAAGTCCGACGATAAGGGTTCCGAGGTAAAAGGGAAGGTAGCCCGCCTGGGCGGTGCGTACCAGGTCGCCCAGCTTGTGGGTGAACCAGACCGTAAAGGCGAGGATTCCTTCGATAATGTAGTCCTGGATAAAGCGGGCCGTGGCGGCCACACCTCCGAAAATGAACTGCCGCACCACGGCGTAGTAGATTTCGTCGAAGTAGAACTTGTGGTAGATGACCTTGTAAATGCGACTGCGGTTGGTATCGTCTAGCGCTTGGGCAATGTTGGATTTGGGCCGCCCGTAGAAGAACCAGGCGATGGCAAGGGCCACCACCGCAACGGCCACGGCTACCACGGGAATCCAGCTTGCGTGAGAAAGTTTTACCAAGGTGGGAACGTGAAGCTTGCCCACTACGAAGAATTTTTCGAAGATGCCCTTGCCCAAGAGACCGCTCAAGAGTGCCGGTACGGCAAGGACCACGATGGGAAGCGTCATGGCAAAGTCTTCGTGGACATGTCCCGCCTTGACGCCCTCGTGACGGGGCGCCCCGTGGAAGGCCAAGAAGAACAGCCTGAACATGTAGAAGGTGGTAAGCCCGCTGGTCAGGAGGGCTAGGCCGAACACCACGTAATGGTGACTCTGGAACGCCGCCAGAATGATTTCGTCCTTGGAGAAGAATCCGGAGAAGGGCGGAATGCCGGAAATGGCGAGAACGGAAATAAGGCAGCACCAGTAGGTCCAGGGCATTTTCTTGCGGAGGCCGCCCATGGCGTCCAAATCGTTGGTATGGACCTGATGGATGAGAGAGCCCGCAATCAGGAACAGGCTGCACTTGAAGAAGGCGTGGGTAAAGATGTGGAAGGTGGAGGCTGTCCAGCCCGTTGCTACCACCACCTGGCCAATCTTGCAGACGCCCAGGGCAAACATCATGTAGCCCAGCTGCGAAAGAGTGGAGTAGGCTAGAATCCGCTTGATGTCTTTCTGGGTGCAGGCGATGACCGCCGCAAAGACCATAGTGAAGGCTCCTACCACCATAATCAGCTTCAAGGTGTTGTCGCAGATGGCGAAGAAGGGGAAAAGCCTTGCCACCAGATAGACACCCGCCACCACCATGGTGGCGCTGTGGATGATGGAACTGACCGGGGTCGGGCCTTCCATGGCGTTAGGCAACCAGATATGCATGGGGAACATGGCGGATTTTCCCCAGCCGCCGGTGAAAATCATCACGGAGCCCAGCACCAGGGCCTCTGCCTTGGTAACGGTGCAAATCCCGAGATTGATGGTCTCGCCCTTGAAGGCGTGGAGGCTCAAGTCGTTCAGGGTAGAAAAGTCGAAGCTCCCTACCACGTAGCTTACCAGCACAATACCGAACAAGAAGAAACTGTCGGCAAAGCGGGTGAGGATAAAGGCCTGCTTGGAGGCGCTTACCGCCGAGGGCTTGTGGTACCAGAATCCGATGAGCAGGTAGCTGGACACGCCCACCAGTTCCCAGAAGATGAACATCTGGAAAAGGTTGGTGGCGGCCACCAGGCCAAGCATGCTGAAGCTGAACAGGGAAAGCAGGCTGAAGAACCGCCCTGCGGAGGGATCTTCCCGCATGTAGCCCACGCTGTAGATGTTCACCATGAAACTGATGAAGGTCACTACCACAAGCATCATCAGCGAAAGCGGGTCGATGAGCATGCCGATGGTGGCGGCGAGGTTTCCTGCAAAGGTGAGGAAGTCGTGCTGGAAAAGGACGGTCTTGTTCGGGGCAAAGTCCGAGGTGAAGTAATGCAGGGCCAAGGTGGCAGCACACACGAAGGCAATGCCGTTACAGGCGATGGCGAGAGCCGCTGCCGCCTTGTGGCACTTGTTGCCCAGGAATAGTCCGTTCACCACGAAGGTGAGCAGGGGCAATGCCAGAATCAAATAACCGAGGGTCATATCGTTAATCATGCAAGTCCCTCAACTGGTCGGCGTCAAGGCTGTGGTGCCTGCGGTACATGGTGACGATAATGGCAAGGGCGATTGCCATTTCGCAAGCGGTAACGGCGATGACGAAAATACTGAACAGGGCGCCCGCGGTAGAGTCCTGGGCGGTAAAGTAGGCAAAAGAGATAAAGTTGATGTTGGCGGCGTTCAGCATGAGCTCGATGGAAATGAGCATGCCGATTAGGTGGCGGCGACGCATCAGGCCCCAAACGCCAATGCCAAAGAGCAAGAAGGCGAGAATTAGGCAATTCATCAGGTTCATTGCTTCACCTCCTTTTCCTTTTCCACCTCGTCCTTTGTCTTGCGGGCGATGGTGATGGCGCAGATAAGGGTCATCAGGAGCAAGACACTAACCACCTCGAAGGGGATGATAAAGCTATCCTGGGTGTAACCCAGAAGGCGCATGGCGAAATTCTGCAGGCTGGAATAGTCCGGAGCCGAAGCCACCGCACCGCTGGAAAGTTCCGGCATGGGCAGCAGGCACTTGACCATCACGAACACGAAGGCGATGGACAGGGCGAAGGCGGCAAAGACTCTCGGAATCTTGGTGGCAAAGGCGTCTTCGCCCAGGTGGCTGGTAAGCAAGATGGTAAACACCACGAAAATCACCACGCCGCCGATATAGACCATCACCTGGGCGAGAGCGATAAATTCCGCATGCAACAGCAGGTAGAGGATGGCGGTAGTCACGAAGGAGAAAATCAGGAACACGGCGCTCTGCAAGATGTTCTTGACCGCAACGGTAAAGACCGCCGTCACGAGCATGACGATGGCCACGGCGTAAAAGGCGATGTCCATTCCCCCGTGGGGGAACGACAGCGCTAGTTCTGGAAGTTGAAGGCCTGGAAACATTATCCCTGTCCCTCCTTCTTGTTGAGAATCATTTCAAGGGTATTGGGGTCGGTAGTGGCCACCTCGAAATCCTGGTTCATGCGGATAGCCCCGAAGGGGCAGGCCTCTACGCAGAGCCCGCACTGGGTGCAGCTGGCAAAGTGATACACGTAACGGCCCAGCACCTTTTTACCGGCGATGTTCTTGGTGGAAAGTACGTTGATGCTCCCGTTGGGGCAGGCGCGCTCGCACATGCCGCAAGAGGTGCAGTGGTTGTTGCCGTCGGCGTCTTCGATCATTTCCAGACGGCCGCGGTAGCGGGGGTGCATCTTGAGGGTTTTCCGGTTTTCGGGATACTGCTCGGTAACGATGCGTCTTGGGTCTATAAAATACTTGAAGGTCACGGACAGCCCGCACAACAGGCTCCAGGGGCCCGTGATGCAGCGCTTCAGGTAACGCTTGATATACGGAATGAATGAACTACTCTCTTGCATAAAACAATCCTAACCACTAATCGCTATCCACGCCGCCCCTGCCGTGAGCAGCACCAGGTTCACCGGCAACAGGAACTTCCATTCGAAATCCATGAGCTGGTCCACGCGGGGGCGCACAAAAGTCCAGCGTACCATCATGTAGCACCAGATCATGAAGAACACCTTCCCGAAGAACCACACCAGGCCAGGCACCATGTTCAGCACGTTATCTACGGGGGCAAAGCCGATGCAGGGTGCATGGAAGCCGCCCAAGAAACAGGTGGTGGCCAGAGCCGAGTTGGTGACCAGGGCGATGTATTCGGCTAGGTAGAACATGGCAAAGGGTGTGCCGTTGTATTCCGTGTGGTAGCCGCCGGTGAGTTCCTGCTCCGCTTCGGCGATATCGAAGGGGGCGCGGTTCATTTCGGCGGTGCTGGAAATGAAGAACAGAATGAAGGCGATAAAGCCCAGTACGGGAATCTTGAAAATCCACCAGTCAAAAACCGTTCCCTGCTGGCTCATGGTAATGTCCATCAGGTTGGTAGATCCGGAAATCATCACCACGAACAGAAGGATCATGGCAAAGGAGATTTCGTAACTGATAATCTGGGCGCCGCTACGCAAGGCTCCAAGCAGGGAGTACTTGTTGTTGCTGCTCCAGCCGCCAAGCAAAATGCCCAGCACGCCGAAACCGTTCACCGCGATAATCAGGGGAATGCCCATGGAAACGTCGGCCACCACTAGGTCCTTGCTGAAGGGAATCAGGGCGCAGACCATGAAGGGGGCAATCAGCACGATCATGGGTGCCGTGTAGAACATCAGCTTGTCTGCACCACTGGGGGCATAGACTTCCTTGAAGAGCATCTTGAGCACGTCGGCGATGGTCTGCATAGTGCCGTGCCAGCCCAGGCGCATAGGGCCAAGACGGCACTGCACGTGGGCGCAGACCTTGCGTTCCATGTAGATGAGAATAGGGGCAGAACCGATGTTCACGGCGCAGACCGCGATGATGCAGATGACGGCGTTAATCAAGAAGGCGACGACGCTGTCCAAAGTCTCGGACTGGAAGGCTACAGGCAGGTAGGCAGTCACCTGGGGAACCAGGTTCCTTACAAAATCGCCGATAGGATTGGTAACGGAAGGGACAAACATAAACTACCTGTCAATTTCGGGAATCACGGGGTCCAAGGTGGCTAGGATGGTCACCAGGTCCGAAATCTTGTGGCCCTGGACCATCTTGTTGAGGGCCGCGATGTGGGGGAAACTTGGACCGCGTGTGTGTATGCGGTAGGGCTTCTCGCCGGTAGTGGCGGCTACTACGTAGGTGGCGTAGAGCCCCTTGGCGGTCTCGATTTCGCTGTAGTAGCGGCCCACCGGCAAACGCACCGGCTTTTCTTTGGAGCGCCAAGGCCCTTCGGTGGGGAACCGATCAATGCACTGCCGGAGGATTTTCATGGACTCGTGGATTTCGGCGATACGCACCGTGTAACGGTCGTAGCAGTCCCCGTTGTGGGTCACGGGAACTTCGAAATCGAAGGAGTCGTAGATGCTGTAGGGGTTCGCCCGGCGCACGTCAAAGTTCACGCCGCTGGCCCTGAGCACGGGACCGGAGCATCCGTAGGCGATGGCGTCTTCCTTGGAGAGGATGCCTATACCCTTGCTGCGTTCCAGAACAATGATGTTCTTGGAAAGGAACCGCTCGTAATCCTTCATGGTGTCATCCATGTGGTCGAGGAAAGCCTTGACCCGCGGGATAAACGTGTCGGGCACGTCGTAACGACTTCCACCCGGCCTGAAGAAGTTGGTGGTGAGTCTGGAGCCCGTCACCTCTTCCAAGATGTCGTGGATCATCTCGCGTTCCTTGAAACCGTACAGCAGGCAGGTCTGTCCGCCCAGGTCGCCGCCAAAGCAGGCGAAGAACACCAGGTGGCTCGCAATACGGCCCAGTTCCTGCAGCATCACGCGGATATATTCCGCCTTCTCGGGAACGCCGATGTTCATGCCTTTCTCGAGGGCGATGACCACACCCAGGTTGTTCTGGATGGCGGTAAGGTAGTCCTGACGGTCGGAAAGGGCGATGTACTGCAGGTAACTCATGGATTCGGCCTGCTTTTCCATACCGCGATGGATATAGCCGAAATGGGGCACCAGCTCTACGATGGTCTCGCCGTCCATGCGGAGGGCGAGGCGCAGGGCCCCGTGGGTACTGGGGTGCTGGGGACCCATGTTGATGAAAAATTCTTCGGTGTTGGTTTCACGCTGAATGCGGAATCCCGGAGGAAGCATTCCTGTCATACGGGCCTCCTGATCATTTCCGGGTGGGTAAAGTCCTTGCGCAGGGGGTAGCCTACGAAGTCGTCGTCCAAGAAGATTCGGCGCTGGTCGGGGTGGCCCACGAAGTCGATGCCGAACATGTCGTAAACTTCACGTTCCTTGAATTCCGCCGCCGGATACAGGTGGCTGATGCTGGGGGCGTGGGCAAGGAGCGCCGTGGCCCGCTGCTCTTCGGGAATGGAAAAGTCCTTTTTCAGTTGCAGGCAGAGGAACAGCTTGTGTCCGTGTTCCATGCTGCGGAACTGGGACACTACGTCAAAATGGTCGTCGTAGTCGATACCTACGATGTCGATGAGGTAGTCCATCTTGAGGCTGGCCTCATCCTTGATGAATTCCACCATGGGCAGGTAGTCTTCGGGGGTGACCATCACTTCTAGCGGTCGGTCCGCCGGCATGGCGGCCACCACGTCTTCCACAGGGTCTTCGCTGTGGGTATGCACCGTTACCGCCGGGAATTTTTCCTTCAGCTTTGCGTAGATGTCGGACTGGGTAAGCCCCATGCGCTTGAAGGGGACCCGCTCCACTTCGGGAAAGTCCTCTTTCTTGATGCGGATGGGCTTGAAACTGGACTTGTAGTCGGGATTTTCTTCCTTGAACTTGGCCCTGGCTTCTGCCATCTCCTCGTCTTTCATCTCTTCCAGGGCGGCCCAGGTCTTGGCGGCTTCGCGGTAGCGGTCCATGGTGGACACGTCTTTGGGGGAACCCTCGTGCCAGGGGTTACGGCAGGTCTCCTTCAGGATTTTTTCACGAAGGGTCAAAAGCCCGTGGAAAAGGGCCTCGGGCCTGGGTGGGCATCCGGGGACGAACACGTCTACGGGAATCAGGTTCTGGGCGCCACGGACTACGGAGTAGTTGTCGTAGATGAAGGGCCCGCCGCTGATGGTGCAGGCGCCCATGGCGATGGCGTACTTGGGGCCAGGAATCTGCTCCCACAGCATCTGGATGGCAGGCGCCATGCGGCGGGTGATGGTTCCCGCCAAAATAAACAGGTCCGCCTGTCTTGGAGAGCTGCGGAACACTTCACTTCCAAAGCGGGCGATGTCGTAGCGGGCCATGGAACTGCTCATCATCTCGATGGCGCAGCAGCTGGTGCCGTAGGTCAAGGGCCAAATGGAATTTGCACGGGCCCAGTTCACCACGTAGTCGATGGCGTTTACCACGTACTTACCGCCCGGAATAGGGTCCAGGATTTTTGGAGCGTAATTAATTATTCCCATTTCAGGATTCCTTTTTTCCAGGCGTAGGCGAGGCCGGAAACGAGAATGGCCATAAATATCACAAGGTCAATGATAACGACCGCAGGGGCGAGGGGCGTGTTCCCGGCCATGATTTCCTTGAAGTTCATGAGCACGGGATACAGGAACAAAGCTTCGATGTCGAATACCAGGAACAAGAGTGCGAACAGGTAGTAACCCACCTTGAACTGGATGCGGGCGTTTCCGATGGTCTGCATGCCGCATTCGTAGGGGGCCATCTTGTTCTTGGTGTTCTTGGTACGGTAGCCCAGCAGAAGCCCGGTGACGGTAGCCGCCGCCGCGATGAAGGCACCCAAGAAGAGGAAAAATGATAATATGATGTATTCGGACATTTTTAGGTTCGGGGTTCGAGGTTCGAGGTGTGGGGTTCAAGGTAGGAGTAGAGAGTCTTTGAAATAAGAGGCTTCAGACAAATCTTTTGGACCGAAAACCTCAAAGCGAGTTTACGAGCGACCTCATGCCTCATACCTCATACCTCTTAGTAGAAGTTCTGTAATTCCTGTATCGTTCCAAAAAGGGTGTTGCCTATCTGGAACCGTTCAACGATATGCTTTACCAGCTCTCGGAATTCCTTGATGGTGGCAAGGGACATGGCCGAAAGCTTTTCCTGGATAGAACTGACGAATCCCTTGTCCACCGGTTGCGCTTTCATACCCTGCATGTTCATGCCCCAGTCGTGGAGCATCTTGTCGGTGTCGATTCGTGCGATGATATAGTGGGTGGTAGAAAGCAGTTCCCGCAGAAAGTGCACCAGGAAGATTTCTTCTTGCAGAATGCCCCAGCGCTTGTCCTTGGAATATAGCGTGGCCTCTTCGGCCTTGCCGTAAAAGATGGCGGCCTGGGCGTATTCCAGACAGGTGGTAATTAGGCGCTCGTAGTGCTTGATTTCTTGTTGCAGGTGGGCGAACCATTCTTCGTCAAACTTGCCTCCGGTGGTGCCGTTATAGTCGTTGGGCAACAGCGCCCTGAAGGCGTAATAGACCTCTTCGTAGTAACGGTTCCGCATGCGGCAGTTGAAGGCCCTGTTCTTCAGGGTGTAGTCGCTATGGTGCAGGGGTGTCATCATGATTTTTTAACCTCCCGCACGCCGCTAATCTGCTGGATCTTGTAGGTGACGGAATCCACCTGCTCCTTGCGGAAGGCCTTGAATTCCATACGGATCCTGCCAGAGGACTGCTTGCTGACCACGCTCATCTGGTCCAGGAACAGGTTTTCGTCCTTGATGACCTTCAGCACGTCGAAGGTAATGTTCTTGCGGTTGTCCGTTTCCACGATCAGGTGGGTGGTGAAGGGCTCCGAAAGGTCCGGGCTCCATTGCACCGGAATCTGCTGCTCTACGGGGAAATCCTTGAGACAGGGGCACTTGAGGGAGTGCACCTCGATACCCACCTGTGGCCGCATGATTCCCACGATCTTGTCGCCGGGCACGGGCCCGCAGCAGCTGGCGAAATGCACCACCAGGTTGGTCTCCTGGCCGATTTCCAGGGGCATGTCGTCTTGGACGGGGCTCTTCTTGTCCTTGTTGAAGGTGGGGAAAAACCGGAGGGCCGAAACTTCCTTGGAAATGTTCTCGCCGCCGTTCAAGAAACGGTGGATGTCCTGCAGGGGGAGTTCTCCCTGGCCCAGCCGTTCGTAGAAGGTCTCGATGTTCGGTGTGCCGAAATGCTTTGCGGTACTTTCGTCCGAAGGATACTGGTCCTTTTCCATCTTGGAGACCCGCAGTTCACGGGTCCAGATTTCACGGCCCAGGTCCCGGGCTTGCTGCAGCATGCTGGTCTTCATCCACTTGCGCAGTTCCTGCTTGGCCTTGGTGGTGGTCACCATCTCCAGCCATTCCGGGCTGGGTTCCTGGGTGGGACTTTTCAGCACCTGGATGGTGGCCCCGTGGGGCACGGGCTTGTCCAGACTTACCACCTCGTCGTTGATGCGGGCCCCTATGCAGTGGAGTCCGAGCTCCGTATGCACAGCAAAGGCAAAGTCCAGCACGATAGCCCCGTCGGGCAGTTCGATGGAGTTCCCCTTGGGGGTGAACACCACGATTCCCTCGGGCTTCAGGTCCACCTTCAAAAAGTCCAGGTATTCGCGACTGTCCGAAATTTCGGACTGGAGCTTGACCATGTGGTCCAGCCAGGCCAGTTCTTCGCCTTCGTGCTGGGTTTCCAGCTTGTAGGCCCAGTGGGCGGCAAAGCCCTTCTCTGCCGTCAGGTCCATGTCCTTGGTGCGGATCTGGACCTCCACCATCTTGTTTTCGGGCCCGATGACCGTGGTATGGATACTCTGGTAAAGGTTCGGCTTCGGGGTGGCGATGTAGTCCTTGAAGCGGCTCTGGAGGGGCGGCCACAGGTTGTGGACATAGCCTAGGGCCAGGTAGCATTCAGGAATGGTATCCACGATAATGCGGATGGCGAAAATGTCGAAGATGTCCTCGAATTCGCAACCCCGTGCAATCATCTTGTTGTAGATGCTGTAAATGTTCTTGGTGCGGCCCTGGATGGTGCAGTCGAAATCTTCTAGGGCGAGCTTGATCTGCAAGGGCCCGATGACGGACTGGATGTACTTTTCCCGGGCTTCCTTGTTCTCGATAAGGGCGTCCACCAGTTTCTGGTATTCTACCGGGTTCACGTACTTGAAGCTCAGGTCTTCAAGCTCCGTCTTGAGCTTGTACAGGCCGAACCGGTGGGTGAGGGGCACGTAGATGTCCAGGGTCTCCTGGGCGATAATCTTGCGTTTCTCGGGTTTCATGTACTGCATGGTCCGCATGTTGTGGATGCGGTCCGCAATCTTGATCATGATGACCCGGGGGTCTTTCGCCATGGCGGTAATGAGCTTGCGGTAGGTTTCCGCCTTGCGGGCGGTCTTGCTCTCTTGCTGGGCTGCGGTAATCTTGGTGACGGCGTCCACCATGAAGGCGGTATCGTCGCCGAATTTTTCAGAAATTTCGCTTAGGGTGTGGGGCGTGTCCTCTACTACGTCGTGGAGTAGCCCGGCAAGCACCGTGGCCTGGTCCTGTTTCAGGTCCGCAAGGATCTTGGCCACCTCGTAGGGGTGCTCGGTATAGGGCATGCCGCTCTTGCGGTACTGGCCGCTGTGGGCCTCTGCAATAAAGACAATGGCATTCTCCAGAATCTCGCGGTTCAGGGCGGGATTCTTCTTGATGAGCACGTCCACGATGTGCTTCTGGTTGGATGTCAACTCTTGCACTGCCATTATCTACAATTTATTATAAAATCAGGTAGAAAAACGGCAATTTTGGGAATATAAGCCAAAAATAAGGTTTTCTAAATAGAATAGCGGCCGGGATGCTAAATTAGAATATCCAGTAGTTGGCGCCCAGCTTGAAAGACAGGTCTTTTGCACCGCTTAGGTCTATAAACTTGCCCTTGGAATCGGGATAGAGTTCGGTTAGCCCAAAGCCAATTCGCAGGTCTACACCAAGCTTGTCCATGACATAATAGCCGCCGCCTACGGCAATGCCAAAACCAAAGGATGTCTGTTCCACCTTTTCGGGAATGGAGTGGGTTGTTGTCCCACCAGATACCTTGTCCGCCACTTTGGCCTTGAGAGATACGTCACTGCTTAGGTTGAGTCCCAGCTGGGGGCCGATATAGGCATAAAATTTCGGGGTGGCATTGGCCCTGACAAGCAATGGTATTTCCAAGTCCATCTGGCTAAATTCACGTTCGCCCAAATCGTCATCTTGGGAGTAGCTTGCATAGCGGAACAAAAGTTCCGGGGTGAAATGGATGGTGGGCGTAAGGACAATACGGCCAACGGCGCCACCTTCCAAGTTTATGCCGCCCGGATTTTCGTCGCTCTCGCCACCGGACCAGTCGTCTTCTAGGCCCCAGATCATGCCGTAACCGACCGCCAAACGGGCGCCTAGCCCAATTGCAGGGGCACTAGTTTTGGAACCGGCCTCTTCAGATTCTTGTGCCAAGGCGAGCACCCCTGCACATAGGACTGCCATTACGGATGTTAGAATTTTATTCATCATTTTCTCCTCGCTTAAATTTTTGCTATTGAACGACAGGACGCGTCTATCTGTTGGCAAGACGTGCCGAAAAAATCTCGAAGTCCTCCGGCGTGGTAAGCTTGTCGTTCATGGCGTTCCCCTGCACAATGAAGACGCTTATTCCAAAGAATTCCAGAATGCTGGCCTCGTCGGTGGGCGTAAAATCCAACGGTTCCCGGTCAATTCGACCATACAAGCTTTTCAAGAGCGAAACGGATGCGGCCTGTGGTGTCTGGGCGAGCCAGACCTTCTTACGGTCGATGGTCTTTTCCACCTTGCCGTTTTCGGCCACCTTGATGGTGTCAACAGCGGGTTTTGCCACCAGACAGGAGCCTTTTTCTACCAGGGTCTTGCAAACGTTTTCGATAATATCTTTAGAAACGAAAGGCCTTGCCACATCGTGAACCAGCACGAATTCCGCCTGGTCAGAAAGGGCGTTCACACCGTTCCGTACCGATTGCCAGCGTTCCGCTCCACCGACGACGAGGGTTAATTTACTCAGTGTCTCGGCTGGCAAAGTTTCGGAAAGGCCCGATTCTCCATAAATCTGCTTTTCGAAATAATCCTTCCAGTCGGCGGGTACGGCCATCACCACCTGGCCGATTTCGTCCATGCTAAGGAAGGTTTCCAGGCAGTAGAAATAGACCGGCTTGCCGTTTAGTTGCATCAGCTGTTTGGGGATGGTTCCGCCCATCCGTTTTCCGATACCACCTGCCGGGAGCACGGCGGCAAATCTACCCTTGAAAGAATCACTCATAACGTGAGAAAGTTAGTAAATATCTATCTTTGGGCTCGTATGAATACCAAGATTTACTATACCCTTACAGACGAATCGCCCTTCTTGGCGACTCAATCCCTGCTCCCCATCGTGCGCGGTTTTGCAAAGGCCGCCGATATCGATGTGGAAACCAAGAACATCTCGCTGCCGGGCCGCATTCTGGCTGCTTTTGGCAAGGCGAGCGACGACCTGGATTTCTTGGGTAAGCTTACGCTTGAACCGGACGCGAACATCATCAAGCTCCCGAACATTTCGGCTTCGGTGCCGCAGCTCAAGGCCGCCATCGCCGAACTCCAGAAGAACGGTTTCGACGTGCCCGACTATCCGGACGCTCCGGCTACTGAAGAAGAAAAGGCAATCCGTGCCAAGTACGACAAGGTGAAGGGCTCCGCCGTGAACCCGGTGCTTCGCCAGGGCAACTCTGACCGTCGCGCACCCAAGGCCGTGAAGAACTTCGCCCGCAACAACCCGCACAGCAACGGCAACTGGAACACTTCTGTAAAGACGCATGTGGCAAGTATGCAGGCCGACGACTTTTACGGCAACGAAAAGTCCATCACCATGGCCGACGCCGACACGTTCAAGATTGAATTTGTCAACGAAGCAGGCGAAGTCACGGAACTCCGCGCTGCAAAGCCGCTCCTGAAGGGCGAAATCATCGACGCTACCGTCATGCGCATGGCGTCTCTCGAAAAGTTTATCGCGAAGACGATGGCCGAGGCCAAGGCGCAGGGCCTGCTGTTCTCGGTGCACCTGAAGGCGACCATGATGAAGGTCTCCGACCCGGTGCTGTTCGGTGCGTTCGTGCGCGTGTTCTTCAAGGACGTGTTCACGAAGTACGCCGACCTGTTCAAGGAACTCGGGATTGACGCGAACAACGGTCTGGGCGATTTGTACAAGCGCCTAGAAGGTAATGCGAAGGAAGCTGAAGTCAAGGCCGCCATTGACGCAGCACTCGCTGCCGGCCCGGACCTCGCTATGGTCGATTCCGCGAAGGGCATTACGAATTTGCATGTGCCGAGCGACGTGATTATCGACGCCTCGATGCCTGCGATGATCCGCAATTCCGGCTGCATGTGGAACAAGGAAGGCAAGCTGCAAGAGACGATCGCCTGCATTCCGGACCGCTGCTACGCCGGCATT
This sequence comes from Fibrobacter sp., assembly GCA_017503015.1. NCBI lineage: Bacteria > Pseudomonadati > Fibrobacterota > Fibrobacteria > Fibrobacterales > Fibrobacteraceae > Fibrobacter > Fibrobacter sp. The sequence goes on from JAFVTX010000050.1 coordinate 114,905, forward strand.
TACGACGAGACGATTGAATTCTGCAAGCAGAACGGCGCATTCGACCCGAAGACGATGGGTACCGTGCCGAACGTGGGCCTCATGGCTCAGGGCGCCGAAGAATACGGCAGCCACGACAAGACTTTCGTTGCAAAGGGCAAGGGCGTCATCCGCGCCGTGAACAGCAAGGGCGAAGTGCTTTTGCAGCAGAATGTAGAAGCAGGTGACATTTTCCGCATGTGCCAGGCGAAGGACGCTCCGGTGCGCGACTGGGTGAAGCTCGCTGTGACGCGCGCCCGCCTCAGCAACACGCCGGCGATTTTCTGGCTGGACCCGGAACGTGCACACGACCGCGAAATCCAGAAGAAGGTGGAAGCCTACTTGCCGGAACACGATTTGAACGGCCTCGACATCAAGATTATGAGTCCGCGCAAGGCGATTGTGGAAACCATGAAGCGCGCGAAAGCCGGTCTCGATACCATCGGCGTCACGGGCAACGTGATGCGCGACTACCTCACCGACCTCTTCCCGATTCTTGAAGTCGGAACTTCCGCCAAGATGCTCAGCATCGTGCCGCTCATGGCAGGTGGTGGCCTCTACGAAACAGGTGCAGGCGGCTCTGCCCCCAAGCAGGTGCAGCAGTTCCTCGCCGAAAACTATCTCCGCTGGGATTCCCTCGGCGAATACTTCGCACTGGTGCCCGCCTTCGAGCAAGTCGCGCTGAAGGACGGCAACAAGAAGGCGAAAGTCCTCGCCGACACGCTGGACGAAGCCAACGGCAAGATTCTTGAATTCAACCGCACGCCCGCCCGCAAAATCGGCGAACTCGACAACCGCGGCTCACACTTCTACCTGGCCCTCTACTGGTCCGAAGCTCTCGCCGCCCAGAAGGACGACGCGGAACTTGCCAAGAAGTTCGCCCCGGTTGCGAAGGCCCTCGCTGAAAACGAGCAGAAGATTGTCGCCGCGTTTGCCAACCAGCAGGGCAAACCCGCCGACATCGGTGGCTACTACCTGCCGAAGGCCGATCTCTTGAAAAAGTGGATGCGCCCGGTAGCGGAATTCAACGCGGTTATAGACGCACTGTAACGAATAGGGAGGGCATTGCCCTCCCTAATAATATCAGCTGTCTGTTTCCTGACTACCTTCGATAATCCACTTACACAGTTCCAAGATTCCCTCGTAGTCAGGCAGGCTTTTGATGAAGTCTGGCGATTTGCTCCGTTCCACAAATCCGTTCCAGGCGCCTTCGTTTTTTGCCTTGATTCCCAGGTGCTCTTCGATAGCGCCGTGGGTCCACACCCAGATTCCCTGGCTCCGGAGTTTAGCGTGAATACTCTTGATGGGCCGCTCCGCCTCGGGCATGGACGCCATCATGGAATAGGCCATAGAAGCACTGATGTTGCTGTGCTTACTCACGGGGAGGCCGTTGTTCAGGCGCAGGTGATGGTGGAACGCCAGTTCCCTAAACAGGTTCCTGCAGAACTTCACGTCAGGGTCGTTGGCTTCCAAGAATCCGTCCCGGGTAGCTGTGGTAAAGGCATAGTCCAAATCCACAATAGCCCGTACCGGCATGTCCATGGCGTTCAGCACCTGCATACTCTTGCGGGTGTTGCTCACGCCTCCCTGACGCACAAGGGCGCACTTGATAAGGGCAAAGGATTTCCCGGTAATGCGCTCAAACAGAGCCGGTAGAACCCGCCATTCTGTCTTGCCTTCGGTCAGCAACACATAGTCCGCAAACAAAAGTTCGTTACTGTTGCTCAAGCTGAACAGCATCTGCAGTTGGCTAGGAGCATCTTGCACCACCTGATGCACCGCATCTTCGATTCGCTTGCGCATGAAGGTGCCCCGTTCCTTGTTCTTGCGGATCAGGAGGGAAGTGCTCACGTCTTCGCTGGTCACCATCTGAGCGCTGTGGGTGGCGAACACGATCTGGTAACCTTCGTTGGAGAGATTTTTCAGGGCCACACGCACCAGTTCTACCGCCTGGGGATGCAGGAACAGTTCCGGAGAATCTATCAGGAGCATTGTCCGGCTCAGGTAGTGGTTGTTGTGGTGCTTCTTGATTTCGGAAAGGTAACGGACCAGGGCCATCTGGATGGCACGTTGGCTTCCAGCTCCCATGCGGTTGATGTCTCGTTCAAATCCGTCATCCTCGTCGATGACCTTCAGGCTTGCCGTTTTCAAGAAGGTCTCCAGTGTGGGAATGGGAATATCCAGTTCCACTCGCACGCTGGGGAATAGCGGCTGCAATTTCTCGTTGACTTCCCGGTCGAAGGACTTGATTTCTGCGGCCTGGTTTTCGCCACCTGGTGAAAGCAGGTCGTTGAACTTTCCCAAAATGTCGTTAAACTCACCACCAAAACGCCGTTCCAGGGGCTTAAAAATTTCATGAAGCAGTTTGGTAAAGGCCTTGTTTCCTTCAAAATCCCAGATGGCGATAGGTTCCGGGAACATGCGCTTAAAGGCGTGCTTGAAATCGTCACCCACCCGCATCCAGCCCTTGCGGCTTCCGTTCTGTCGTTGCGGGGGTACCAACGCCCACAGTTCAACATTCTCCGGAGGTATTCCCGGTACCCGCTGAATTTTTTTCACCCGCAAACTTTCGCCGTTCAGGAACGGCACAATCTCTTTAGCCTTCTCTTCCCCCAGACGGCTCAATACTGTTTCCGAGATGCCCTGAAAAAGACCTTCCACCTCCACCGGTTCGTTACTGTCGTCAAAATAAGAGACATCTAGCGAAAAGGGGGATAGCAACCACCGGATTCCCATAAGGATATTGGTCTTACCGGCATTGTTGTAGCCTATCAGGGCGGTCATGTTGTTCAGGGGAAACGTCTGCCTGTGGATAGACCGCAGGTTGCAAATCGTAATCTCAGATAATCTTAACGGCTGGGGCTGCATATCCTGAATATACATTATTAGGGGCAAAAAATTCTACATTCTAGATATGATTTGCCCCTTCTGCAAGAACGACAACGACAAGGTGGTGGACAGCCGCGTCAGTGGCGACTCCATCCGCCGTCGTCGGGAATGTACCGCCTGCGGTCGCCGTTTTACCACCCGGGAATACATCGAAATCCAACCGCTTATCGTGGTCAAGCGTAACGGCGACCGTGAACCCTTCCAGCGGGAAAAACTTCTGGCCGGTATCGCCAACTCCTGCAAAAAGCGTCCGGTGACCCAGGCCGCCATCGAAGAAATCGCCTCCACCATCGAAAACAACCTGATTTCCAACGACAATCTGGAAGTGACCTACGACCAGATAGGCAACCTGGTCATGCAGGAACTAAAGAAACTGGACCCGGTGGCCTATGTCCGGTTCGCTTCCGTCTATCGCGAGTTCAAGGAAGTTGGGGAATTCGTGGACCAGATCAAGACCCTGGACAAGTAATAAAAAAAGCCTCGCTTAAGCGGGGCTTTCTCGTGGTCGATACAGAACTCGAATCTGTGACCTCTACCATGTCAAGGTAGCGCTCTAACCAACTGAGCTAATCGACCAATAAGGTAGCCCAATAGTAGAAACTTGCCCCCCTTTTGTCAAGGGGTCAGCGGGCATCCGGGTCTACCCAATAGCGCAAACGGCCCGTAATGTGCAAATTGGGCAAGGTGTCGATACATTTTCCGGAGCGGCAGTCCGGGGTGTACAGGTCCAGGGTGGCGGTCCAGGTGGAGTCGTCCTTCTGGTCGAACCGCACAATGCTGCTATCGCCTAGGATGGGCGCCTGGGTCAGGGAGCCGTAGTTGAACCAGGAGTACTGCTGCACCACCGGGTTGTCGCCCAAAACGGGCCCGTTCACCATAATGGAAAATTGGTCTCCCCGTTTACTCTCTTTGGCCCTGGTCTTCACGAGAAAATACCTGTGGCTGTTCTTGATAAAGGGCACTTCCACGTCGGATTCCGCCAGTTCGATGGTCCGTTCGTCTTCGTCGTTGATCCTGTACTTCAGGTAGCCGCCGCCATCCACCTCCCAGCCTTCGTTAATATCACCGCAGGCCATCAACAGAACGGCGGCGGCAAGGCAGGTTTTCAGGCGGAAAGGAATCATGCCCCTAAACTAGAAAATTATCTTTGGGCTATGGAAGGCGACTGGCAAACAGTTTCAACGCTGAACGGTACGGTTTATCTGGCGGTTGTCCCGAAGGCCAATCACAGGGAGCATATTTTCAAAAAGCTTTCCCAGGCCCTCGGCCGTACCATTACCGCCCAGGACCTAAAAACCAGGCCCGGTTCCACGCGACCCGAATTTCCGGAACTTTCCGTCGATGCCAACTGGACTCACTCCAAGGACGTCTGCGTGCTGGCCTATTCCAGGGAATGCCGCGTCGGCATAGACCTGGAATTTCATTCCAGGAACCGGCTCAAACTTGCGGACCGTTTCTATTCCGACGAAGAAGTTAAGAGAATCCACCAAATTGAACAGACCGAAGGCGAAAGTGCCGCCATCAGGCTCTTTTACGCCCTCTGGTGTCGCAAAGAAGCTTTTTTCAAGTGCCAAGGCGGGGACTTTTTCGAAGGAACACTACGCAGGTCCCTTCTCGAAACCCGCATAGAAAACGTCCAATTGACGGACTTGGATCCGGCACCCCTCGGCATCCAGGGAGAATGCTCCCTGTGCCTTGCCACCATGCCTTTGGGTTAGTTCTTCACTTCGCCGTCAGGAGCTTTCCCATTCCCGTGGGGCACTTCCAGGGCGTACAAGGGCAGGGCCACGTATTCTTCGTCGTCGATAATCAGGCGAATCATGTACTTGTCGGGCCGCTCTATCTTCAGGCGCTGCATGTTCAGAATCAAGTTCATGGCAGCCGTGTCAAATCCCTTCGCCACAGGCTCAAAAGAAACGTTGGATTCCATGCCGGGAACAATGGGGTGTCCACACACGTCCTCGATAGAAAGCACCAGCTTGTGCACTCCGGCCTCGGCCCGCTGGTAACGGATACGGAAGGCCGCCGCACACTGGGGAATCACCAGCGGGAACTGTGAAAAGATTCTGTCAAAAGAACCGAGAATGTTCAAGCGGCCGCCGGCCCCGTTGGCCGTCGCCGCGTCGCAAATAGAAGCAATTTCAACAATCATATTAAGGTTTGGTGTTGAAGGTCCAACTTTCAGAAATATTTTTCATGAATATGGGTCCGTTGTTTTGGCTTGCCGCTCCGGAACTTGTCCAGGAAATCATAGAAATATATACCATGCCATTTGTAGAAACTGCTATCTCCGGAGCAAATCCATAAAGATTGTACCCATGGCTAGCATAGAACGGACCCTTGAAATACGGGAGCTGGTTTTCGCCATAAGGATTCCAACGAATGCCATCGTAGAAATAAGCGTGACAATGAGAGAATCCTCGACCGTTATCATCGATAATTGCATAAACCTTGCCGTTAAAGGAGGTTACCCTGATATTTGTTGGTAACATACCCTCTTGAAGGTTTGTGCCATTATCTAACGACAAGCCCGAAAGGCTGACCGGTCCTTTCTTAACATAGGGCCCAGCCTTACCAACCACAGAAGATCGATTGATATACCCAAGATACACCGTATTCCCGTTGGATGCAAGACTGATACTCCCCATTTCCTTGGATATTAGCGAAGGAGCAATCTTTTCGGAATACGAAGTATTATATATGGCATAATATGAATTGTACAAATAGGTGTTGTCCGTGAAGGTTATCAAGAATACTTTCGTGCTGGTAAACACTCCATTCACATCCCTTGCCGTGAGAGTGTTCGAAATGGATTTCTCCGTCCATTTTGATCCCGTCCAATAGCTGAAATAGGGATGATTTTCCTTAGCGTAGGTCACTACCGGATTATTATTGTCGGTGTTATAGGTCAAATTCAGCGAAGTTGCACCGCTAATAGGCTGGCCTACTGCCGTCCAAGCCGAATTAACCGAAGCGGTCTTGTAAACATAAAGTTTATTTGCCGTCGTAAGTATGGCCAAGAATACCGCAGAATTACTCTGATCGTTAATACTGGTCATTCGCATAGCCACTACAGAATCTTCAAGGGAGATGTTCGAAATGTTTGCCCAGCTTTGTCCGTTATAGTATTTTGTTACAATTGTATTTCCTGGGATTGCATAGGCAACAACTAAATTTGTACCGAAGGTGGTTATCGCAGGCGGTGTACGCACGGTAGATTTTTGCAAAACTGTATCACTTGCCGCGGCAAGATTTTTCCAAGCGCGTTGCACATACACCGTACGGCAGAACATTTCAGCCTGGTGGCGGTTCATAAACGTCACATCAGGATTTGCAGAAGAACTATCCCTAAAGTCTAGGCACACACTTATGGTACCTTCGGAAGTGGGACGTCTAAAGGCATCATTGAACTGAGCGATGTTCGTATCCAAAGAACCGTCGGCTTTGCCCTTGTAGAAAGTACTACCCACATTACTAAACCGCCAATAGTATTCCCTTAGATTGTCGTTTCCAAGCGTCCCTTTTACCGATTGGGCTCCACTCCACTCCGGAGAATAGTAATAGAGCGCTTCACCACTTTGCGCTTCGTCACCGCTCCAGGGATAAATTGTATCCACGGCCGTGATTTTTCCAATTGGGAGATTTGCAGATGTTAACACGTTCACATAAGTCGTGTCGCGGAACACGGCTTTGGTACTGCTTTCTTGGGCGGATACGACACAATATAGGTTCACGCCCAAATTGCTCATACTCTCTCTATACGAATAGAATCTACCCGTATACTTCAGATGCACATCATCTTCCAACGATTGTTTTGTACTTGCATTGAAGCATTGCCAACTGTACCAATCGATTCCTTGCCATACACTATTGGTATCTGCATCCAATAGAATCACGTCTCCCTTTGCAACATACTTTACAGAGACATCCACAGAAATTGTCGGTATCTCCGTAGAATAAATTATTTTCATGGTTGACGTAGCAACATTCCCATCATCGTCAGTTGCTCGTGCCACACAAGAGAAGTTCGCCGTAGCAGTAGGTGCTGTCCACGTCGTATCAAAGGTAGAAACCGTTTTCCAATTACTGTTAATCGCCGCAGCATCACGACCGCAACTCCATTCCCGTTTTGCAATAAACCCTTTCTTGTCTTGGGCTGTGGCATTGAGAACTATTGCATAACCCTCTCGAACAATAGCCGAATCACGGGCGACTTTCACTGTAGGCGGATCCAATTCCACTACAAAGCGAGTGGTATCCTTTGCCGTAAGGTCGTCGTCGTCCTTCACCTGCACAATGCAGAGGTAGAGGCTATACGGTTCCGATGGCATTATCGCTTGGTACGTTGCCTTGCCTGAAGTCAATTTGCTTAAGATGTTATTGTCACTACCGGGTCCACAGCCCCACTCATAAGAAACAATCCGTCCTGGTAAAGTCGCTTCCGAAGAATCCTTAGCATTAGCATAGAGGCTGACCGTATCCTTAATAGAAACATTAAAGGATTCGTTCACGGTAACCGTAGGCGGTGCGCGGAAAACCTTATAAACGACAGTATCCAACGAATAGAGCAAAGGTTCCTCGGCGTCGGCGGCACGCATAACGCAATAGTAGTTTCCTGCCGTTTCTGGCATGGAAATTACCGGTGTCAGCGTATTGCCGCGACCTTGCCACAAGCTAACCCAGCTAGCCGGCTTTAAGTTATTCAAGTTGCGATCGCAAGCCAAATCCACATCTATGGGGCCGCCTAACGTATTTCCCGTAGTATACTTTACTTGTTCCTGGTCTTTAATAGTGACATTCTTACTGTGAATATTCAAGCGAATTGTCGGAATGTCCTTGATGACGTTGAAAGTCATGGCAACGGAATCCTTCTGATTATCGTCATCAACTGCAAAGACGTAGCACTTGTAATTTGCGGCTTCACTATTCGGCAATTGAATCTCCATGGAGTCCGTAACTGGATTTTCTAGCTTCGTAACAGCAAAGGCTGTGTAGGCACCCGTACCACAACGGTAGCCCACTTCCTTGACTCTTCCATACTTGTCCTTAGCCGTGTACTCGAACTTGTGCTTGGAATTCACCTTCTTGTCGATAGTTTCCTCGTTATCGTCCACAGTAATGGTCGGAGGATCCTTGATAACATTGACCTGCAAGGTGTCCGTAGCCGTCTTACCTTGGTTATTGGTTGCAACGACAACAATCCTTTTCGTTCCGGAGCTTGTCCAAGACTTCTGGGGATTCTGGGTGTTTTTAGGGAAACAGTTGTCAGTCTTATTACTACCGTCAAAGCACGTCCAGTCTAGCGATGTAATTGCACCACTTCCGTCATTAGGAATCACTTCTGTCACCAAGAAGATTTCGTCATTCAGGGAAATAGTCGTATCATAGACCGGAGACGTAATGGTCACCATAGGCCCGTCACTATAGAATCCGAATCGCACCGTATTCGAAACAGCTCCGTTATCAGCCACAGCATGCATCGTATATCGAACGTTGGGGACAACATTTGCAGGGACATTTTCCTTCTTCAATTTAATCGTTGCAGTCCCGTTAGAAACATCGGTCTGACGGGGATTGTCTCCAGGAATATTTGAAATCCAGGTCACCACAGAAACAGGAGGCTTGGCATCTACGTCAACCGCCACTTTAAAGGTTAATTCATCTGAGTTGCCAGCCATAGCAGAACTAGCGTTATTTACAGTAAGAGTCATATTTGTAGCAGAAACCACAAAGGTAAACGTCGTATCGCTGCGGTAACCAGCACTGTCTGTCGCCGCAAGTTTGAAGGTGTATGTACCGTCCGATAAGCCGACAAAATCTACGCTCCACGCATGGCTGGTCAAGTTAGAAAAGTGGCATGGGCTATCCTTCACCCCGCACGTATCCTTACCAAGCACAGCCACCGCTGTCTTCACCTGGGAGCCATAGTCACTGAATCTTCCGGACGCGACGAAGGCTCGGACAGCAATTGTATCTTCAATGCCCTTGACATTGTAGATGCGTGGTGGTGCAGGGTCTTTGAGCAAAATAAGAGGCAGCTCTTTCTCGTCACCTGCATTGATGTTTGGAGTCCTGGTGGTAACCTTTACAAAGCCCCGGCCAGTTTCATCGGAGGCGGTCAGTTTGAACGTTCCGGCAGGCAGGTCAGACACCCTGAATTCTCCCTTGGCGTTGGTGCTAGCGGTATAAATGTTACTAGTGTCGGCTGAATTGACCAAGGTTATCTTGATTCCAGAGTGGACGGACAGACCCTCGAACTTGGCGGTTCCTATAAAGTCACAAGTAGACTTGCTTGGACCCAGGTAAAAATAACGCGGTCGCTTACCCTTGCTGGTCTTGATTTTTTCGGCAACCACGGTGTCGTAGCCATCGGTCACCCACACGTCCCAAGAGAAATATCTGCCCGTAAAGCCCAATTTTTTCAGTTCATTCTCTCCGTTTTCGATAACGGCAAAACTTGTGGAAGTACTGTTCTTTAGCACCAAGTCGTAAACATTAGACAAGTTCAGATCGCTTTCCTGGTCGTCCGGTGTGGGAGCCACACGAACGTAATACCTCAATTGCTCTTCGTTATCCCTGTCGTGGCCCTCATAGAACAACCGGAAGGCTTCCACCGTATCACTTATCCTCTGTTGGTCGTCTGGGCCCAAGATTTTGATAGTAGGCAATTGGTTGAAATGTAAGAAAGCACTGTCCTTCGTGGTGTTCTTGTCGTCGTCAGTGACAATAATGTAAATCTTCTGATTTCCAAGGCTGTCCGTAAGGGTTGAATCGTAGGGAATCGTAATTATCAGGCTATCCGAGGTTTCACTCTTGGTATACTTCCAATCCTTCGCCTCGCGTTTACCCGCCGCATCCAAATCAACCTTGAAAGAGGTTATCGTACCAAATGAATCTAGCGCAAGTATGGGGAACGTAACAGGACTCTTGGCCCTGGTCCAAAGAGTATCCTTAGGAACACCTAAATAAGGCGGCGTGTTGATGACTCTGATAAACTGGTCTTTGCCAGCAGTATCCGTCGCGCTATTTCCGTCAACCGCAACAAACAGGGGCGAATAAACCCCCTCCTTCATATAGACCCAAGACTGGGGGGTGGCGTTGTGCCCCGTAACCAGGGCCTTTTTCATCTGGTCCTTCCCCTTGCCGGTGGTGTCCTTTACAAGGCTGTCCAAAATCCACTGATACAGATATATCTTGTCGGAATTGTAACGCAAGAACCCCATCATATGAATGGTATCGCCTATGGTGACCGTAACAGTATCATTTACGATGACAGAATCAGGGTTAGGCAGGTTGATAATGGAGTCAGCAAAAGCATCAGGATTTTCAAAGGGCGTCTTATAGATAAACACTACGGAATGGTTATTCCGCAAATTCACATTTTCCTTGATGGATGACTCTCTGGAACAATTCACCAGAGCCATCGTACACAAGATCAACCCAAACAATAAAAACAAAGTTTTTAACCGCATTATTCAATCCTCTATAATACGCTCTTCACGATATAAATTTATCTTTTTTTACGAAAAAGGGGTAATGGCGCCCTACGGATTTTTGGGAGTTTTTATGGAAAATATTCCTCTTTGGTACGGTTTGTTTCTTTTTTTCGCCTTGGGAGCTTGCGTAGGCAGTTTTTACAACGTGATTGTATACCGGATGCCCCGCGGGATATCGCTAATAAACCCGCCGTCCCATTGTCCTCTGTGCAAGAAAAGGATTCCCATCTACTACAACATGCCCATCGTGGGCTGGCTTTGGCTTCGGGGCAAAAGTGCCTGTTGTAAGCAACCCATCAGCGTAATTTATCCTATCGGAGAATCTCTGTGTGGGCTTCTTGGCGCATTGGCTTTGTTTGCTGCCAATTGGAATGTGGGATGGACTGCGCCTGTTGCCAACTGGATTGACGCCCTAGCCATGTTTTGGCTGCTTTTGGGTATGTATCCTGTGTGCGCCATCGATATTCAGTACAAACTAATTCCCGATTCAATTTCGGTAGGGGGTATCGTGGTGGGCTTAGCCCTTTCTATGTTCCCTGGCGGAATTACTCCTTTTGAGAGCCTGCTAGGGGCAGTCGGTGCAGGAGGAGGCCTTTGGCTTTTGGGATTTGTAGCTTCAAAAATTTTGAAAAAAGACGCCATGGGCTTTGGCGATGTCAAACTGTTGGCGGGTTACGGAGCGCTGATGGGGCTGGACGGTGCTGTAGAAACCTTGATTCTTGCGGCGTTCCTTGGAATCGTTGTCATGATTCCCTGGGCAAAGATTATGGAAAAGAAGGGAAAATCGGACGGCTCGGGACAGATTCCCTTCGGCCCGTTTCTGGCGGTGGCAGCTCCGGTCATGTATCTGTGGGGACAACAGCTTCTAGACTTGTACGTGAAATTCATTTTTGCGGAGTAAAACGTTGTTCTGAGTCATCTCGCTACACGCCATCCTGACGCCACGAATCATCATTTGTCATCCTTCCGCAACGAAGTGGCGGAAGGATCCAGTCCCGAGAAAAATAAAAAGAGATTCCCGAAGGAATCTCTTTTGCTTAACTTGGCTGTTCTGGATTAGAACGCAAACCAGGTCAGGTAAACCTTGTAAGCGATACCAAAGTCCATACGGCTGTAATCAGCTCCACCACCGGCGGCATCGCCGAAGGCATAGACGAATCCCAAACCGGCCTTACCAGAAAGTACCAAGTTGGGGACAATCTCGCCATGAACACCGGCCATGACACCAAAGTCAATTTCGCTATTGCCTTCGGTGTTCTCTTCGTCAGGCAGGCTGTTGTAAACGAATTCGCCACCAATGGAGAACGGGAGGAAGCTTCTTACGACAATAAAGTCAAAAGCGGCACCAACAGACAGTGTTGTTGCGTCGTCTTCCATGCCTGTTTCAGTTCCGTTGGCATTAACGGTTGTTTCGCCTCTGTGCTGCAGACCGAAGATGGCGGACAAGATCATGTTGTCGTTCAAACGGAAGGCGAAATTGATTGCCGGGTCGTTGGAGAATGCACCGGTCAGGTCAAGACCGATACCGAAGAACCCCTGATTACCGGAAGATTTCTTTTCTTTCTTCTTTTCCTTCTTGGGAGCGGGAGCGGCTTCTTCTTCCTCTTCCTCTTCTTCGTAGGCGGGGGCCTTCGTCACCTGGGCCGGGGCTTCTTCTTCTTCGTATTCTTCTTCGTCCTGGGCATAGCCGTAGCTGCAGAGAGCCATAGCAATGACGGCAGAAAGGAATATCTTCTTCATTGGGATTCTCCTTGAAATGAGAGTTTTTGATGTTAATCTTATCTAATTATAAAAATTGTTCACAAAAGTGTCAATAATCCACCATTCTATGCAATTAATTCCGAAATCCGGACTCCGAATTCCGAACAAGTTACCATTCCATGCTGACTTTTGCCACCAGGAACCGTCTGGAAACCTCGTCCAGCTTGGCTGGATCGATGGAAATCCCCAGAATTCCTGCAAAAATCACGAAAGGACTGGCCGTGGTGCCCTGGTCGTTGCATTTTACCTTGAGGTACAAAGTCCCTTCCCGGTTCTCGATAGACAAGACGTGCTGGTTCAGGTCGATTTCTTGGCCCCGGTGGTTCGTGACGGTGGGGAAGGTCTTGCTGTTGAACCGCTCCATCAGGTCTGCGGGGATAGCCTCCGGTGTGTAGCGGTACACTATGGCCTTGGGGAAATGCTTGCTGAGCTTTTCTTTCAGGGGCTCGATGTTCACGATTTCCATGCCCCGGGGGAAGGGCCTGCTCAGTTCCTTCATCAGGTTCGGCAGGTTCTCCGGAGCGAGGTCCAGGGGTTTCAGAAGTTCCACGCTAATCAGCTCGCAGTAAGTCTCCATGCCGAGGGGGAGCGCCCCCATGTTCACGATTTTCGGCTTGGGGCTGAATCCTTCGCTGAACTTCACAGGAATCCCCGCGCAAAGGAAGGTCCGCTCGAAGAAACTGAGCATGTTGTGGTGGGGCAGGAACCTGCTGAGTCCGGTCTTCTTGAAGGTAATCTTGTAGCTGTAGCTCTCCTTCTGGCTGGGCCTGCGGTCGGCCACCAGTTTCTTGATTTCTTCGGGAGTGCGGCTTGGCGCCTTGTGGCGCACGGGATTGTCGGCCAGTTTGATTTCGTCGCCGAAGCCGGGAATGCCGCACTTCTGGCAGTCGCCCCACTTGCAGTTGGGAACGGGGGCGCTATTCGGGTCAAAGGCCTTTTCCCATTCCCGCCTCAGGTACTGCTTGGTGGTACCGGCGTGGATAAAGTCCCAGGGGAACACTTCGTTCTTGTCCCGTTCACGATACACCCAGCTGGTGTCGTAGCCTGTCTTTTGCCAGACCTGTTCCCACTTGGAAAAGTCGAACCGGTAAGAATCGCTCTCGAAGATGATTCCCTGCTTGTAGGCCTCGTAGATGACGGGCCCGAGGCTGCGGTCGCCTCTGCTGTAGATGGCTTCCAAGAAACTGGTTTCCCAGGCGGCCCAGTTGATTTTTACGTTGGGGTGCTTGAAGAACTTTTCCCGCACAAAGCGGATATGCCCAAGGGCCGTTTCCTTGTCCATGAAAGGTGCCCACTGGAGGGCGGTAAAGGACTTGGGAATGAGGATGCCGATGCTTACCGCAATCTGGATGCCTCGGTTGTACTTGCGTCCGATTTTCACCAGATTGAAGATGAGGTCGCAGAAGGCCTGCATGTCCTCTTCGTTCTCGGTGGGGAATCCAATCATTGTATATAACTTAATCTTGTTGAACCCGCTGCTGAAGGCGTGTTCGGCGGCGTCGTACATGTCCTGGTCGCTGATGGTCTTGTTGATCATCTTGCGGATGCGTTCGGAGCCGGTTTCCGGGGCGAAGGTGGCGCTACGGCCACCTTTGAGGGCGGCAATTTTGCCGGCAAGGGTCTGACCGAAACTGTTCACCCGGATGCTGGGGAGGCTCACATCTACGTGGTCGTAGAAGGGGTCGTCGATAATGGAATCGGTAAGGGCTTCTACCGGTTTGTAGTCGGCGGTAGAAAGGGAGAGGAGTCCCAGTTCCCGCTCGCCGGTGGCAAGGAGCCCTGCTTTCGCGATGTCCAAAACGTCGTCGGGGTCCAGCTCGCGACACGGACGGTACCAGATGCCCGCCTGGCAGAAACGGCAGCCCTGGGCGCAACCCCGCATGACCTCTACGCTGAAGCGGTTGTGCACCAGCTGCATGTTGGCGATCAGGTTCTTGACGGGGTAGTCCTTCGGGTCCATCTTGGGGATGAACAGGCGGCGAACCCCGTTGGTGGTGGCGTAGGCGCCGGCGGCAGGTTCCGCCGGCACAATCGCGCCGAATTCGTTCTTTACCACGGGCCGTAAACTGGGCACGTAAACGCCGTCAATCTTCGAAAGGTTCTTGAGGATTTCGGCGCGACTCCGGCCCGCCTTGCGGCCCTCGCCTACGCACCGCAAAAAGTCAATCATGACTTTTTCCCCGTCGCCTATCATGAAGGCGTCAAAAAAGTCGGCGACGGGTTCGGGGTTCGCCATGGAAGGTCCGCCGGCAACTACGATGGGGTCGCTTTCTTGCCTGTCCTTCTGCCACGCGGGAATGCGGGCCAGTTCCAGCACGTAGGGCACGTTGGTAAAATTCAGCTCCGTCTGGAGCGTCATGCCCACCACTTCGAAATCTCGCACCGGCGTATAGGTCGCATAGCTGTACAGCGGAATGTCCAGCCTTTTCATCTCGGTGGCCATGTCGTCCCAGGGAGCGAAGGAGACTTCGCACAGCAAGTCGCTCTCCCGGTTGATCACGTGGTACAAGATGCGGATGCCGTTGTTGCTCATGCCGATTTCGTAGGTGTCCGGGAACACGAAGGCCATACGGCAAAGCATCTCACTGTGGTCCTTCACCACACTGTTGGCTTCGCCGCCCATGTAACGAGCGGGGCTTTCTACAGCGGGCAGGGCGAGGGCTATTTTTTCGAGGATTGTCATCACCATCAATTTAGCAAATCCCCCGCCCGTTACGCCGTGAACCACAAAGCTACAAGCTTCGTCATCCTCACGAAAGTGAGAATCTGTTTGCATTTCTAGCGTCTGCCCGTTTATCTCGAGCATCATTCCTCAAGCGGATCCCCGACCCGGTCGGGGATGACAACTTATAACTCACACCTCACACCTCACACCTTACACCTCACACCTCATACCTCACGTCCCTAAATCCTAGCCCCTAAATCCTAGACCCTAACCACTAACCCTCTTCCGCGTTAGGGACAGTGACCCCTTGGGGCCGAGACTACAGGCTCGGCGAGCGGAGCGAGTATGGCCCGACCCCTCCGTAGGCACAGCTAAGAGACCGGGGGAACGCCCAAATATGTTGATTTTGCTTTTTTTTTGAAAAAATGTTTGTCCAAGGTCTTAGACTTTTCATAAATTGTGGAATATGAGTGTTCTTTATTATTTGGTGTGGCTTGTCGCTTTTGTGGCAGGCGTCGTTTTATCGTTTGCGGCTCCCGAAAACGCGTTGTCGGTGGGGGTCAAGTTTATTTTTGTGGGCGTCTGGGGCGCTGTCCTCGGGTTCATCTTTTTTATCGTGGCCAAAAGGGCCGTCCAGGATAGCGAGGCGGGGGAGGCTGAGACGCCGGATTCCCGCCCGGTGACGGAGCTTGTGCCGGTGGTGCCGTCGGATGTTGCCGAAGGGGCTGACCAGGGCGATGTTCCTGCCGAAGGGGCTGTTCCAGAGGCGCAATCCGAGGAATCGGCTTTGCCCGAGGCCGCTCCTACGCTGGAATCGGCCCGGGAGATTTTCCCTCTTTCGGACTGGGACGATTTCTGCAAGGAAATCCTCAGGAACAGGCCGTTCTCCGAAGTGGTGGGCGCTCTTGAAAAGGTCTTGCCCAAGCTGTTCCCCGGTGCGGCAGGCGTGCTTTACATGTATGGCGATGCCCAGTCCGAAATGCACAAGGTTTTCTCCTTTGGCGATTATGTGATTAGCGGCGATACCATGATGCCTGCGGAATGTGCGAGTTTCAACCTGGGAAACATCGTGGTGAACGACTACAATGCGGACAAGGTGACGGCAGGCTGCACCCACCTCCATTACCACAGCCAGGGCGTTGCCTTCTGTGCGCCTATCGAGGGGCTGGAAGAACATTTCGGCACGCTGTGTATCCAGGTGGACAAGTTGCCCGATGGCGAAGATATCGATTTCTGGAAGGCGAAGGTGAGCATCGTGTCGGCCACATTCGGCCTTTACGTGGCAAACCAGAACCTGAACATCCGTTTCCAGCAGCACAGCATCCGTGACAACTTGACGGGGCTTTTCAACAAGCGCTACATGGAAGAATCCCTCCGTCGCGAAATCTTCTCCGCATCCCGTCACAAGACGCCTATCGGAATCATCATGCTTTACCCCGACGAAATTCCCCAGCTGCAAGAAAAGCGGGGCCGCCATGCGGTGGAGCAGATGCTCTGGGAAGTGGGCCAGCGCCTGCCGGGCTATATCCGGAACGAGGACATTCCCTGCCGCTACAACGGCGATGTTTTCTGCGTGATTCTGCCCGGCGCCGATTACAAGATTACCAAGGACCGTGCCGAAAAAATCCGTCACGAGATTTCGGAGCTCCAGGTGGCTTACGGCGACGGGATTCTCAAGACCTCTTTGAGTATCGGTGTTTCGGTGATGCCCATCCATGCCGTAGACGCAAAGACCCTGATCGCCACCGCCGAGGCGTCCATGCAGTTGGCTTCTGCTAACGGAGGAAACCGGGTGGTCATGGCCGAAGCCTTGAACAAGGGCCTTTAAATTTCTTAAATTTGTCACATGAAAAAAATTATCGTCCCCATCGTCCTTCTGTTCCTGTGCGCTGGAGTGCTCCTGTACCTGCTTTCGGACCTTTCCGCCGGACGGTCCTCTTTCGATGCCGACGCCTACCTTCAGGCCCGCGCAAAGATTGACTCCCTGGAAGTGGCCCTGTGGGAAAAGCAGGGCGATGCCGATGCCCAGCTCGCCATCCGGAATGACTTGGACGTCGCCTGGCAGGACTTGAACGCCCTTAGGCAAAAGACTCCGGCCGGCGAGACGGAACAAGATGAAAAGACGGTAGGCGGGATTTCTAAATCCGCCCTCATGTGGGTGGTAGGCGGCGTTGCCGCTATTCTGGTCTGCATTATATTGCTTGCGGCCCTCAGCCACCGCAAGAAGGTCCTGACCCAGAGGATGGAGGCCCTGAAGGCCGAAAACCGGTTCCGGGAGCCCAAGAACGGGTTCGAGAATGACCCCACCATTGCACCGCGCCCCCGTGCGCCGAAGCATTCCATCATCGACGAGGCCGACGAGTTTGCGGAGGCCAAGGAGACAAAGGTTTCTTTCGAAGACGAAAACGGCAATCCCGAGAACAAGGTTTTGATTCCGGATTTGGGCAAGCGGCCGCAGCTTAGGCCTACCGCCAAGGAACGGATTACCTCCGCCATCCAGTCCCTGTCCGATGTTCTGCGGGCTCCCCGCGGCCTTTCCCGCGACAGGACCATGAAACTTAGGGCCCAGAGCCACAACGTGACCGGCAATCCGAACCTGCAGGGCAGTAACCCCTTGGAGACCAGCCGTTTCGATAAGGAACTTACCGAAAAGAGCAAGATTCTGCAGATGTCCCGTCGCGGGTTCCCTGCCTCTGCTATCGCGACCCAGCTGAAAATTCCGCAGGAACAGGTGGAAGCCATCATCAAGAGCGCCATGGAATAAGGGGCTCTTGGCCTATGCGTTATCGGTTCCGCTGTGAATACCTGGGCAGTGCCTTTTATGGCTGGCAGGTGCAGAACGAAGCCGGCAAGCAGAAATTCGTAACCGTTCAGTCCGCCCTGGAAGATGCGCTGACCATAGCGCTCCGCTCGCCCATACATATCGTAGGTTCTGGCCGTACCGATACGGGTGTCCATGCCCGAGGCCAGTGCGTCCATTTTGATTTTGATGGCGAGCTGGACTTGCGCAAGACGGAGCGTTCGGTGAATGGACTCACCAAGAGGCTTATCCGCATTCGCGATTTGCAACCGTGTGGCGACGATTTCAACGCCCGCTACGACGCCCTTTACCGCTATTATCAGTACACCATTTTTACCCGACCTGTGGCGCTCATGCGGGAATACGGTTGGGAATGCGGTTCCCTGAATCTGGACCTGGACTTGATGGAGCGGGAAGCGGCATCTTTCCTGGGCGAACACGACTTTATTGACTTTTGCATTCCCCGTAACGACGGCAAGTCCACGCTCTGCACGCTGACCGAGTTCCGCCTGGAGCGGGTGAACGACTGGACCGTGATTTTCCACATCAAGGGGAACCGGTTCTTGCACCGTCAGGTCCGTGCCATGGTAGGCACGCTGTTCGACATCGGCCGCAGGCGCTACCCGGCGGGCACGGTTCAAGCCATCTTTGAGAAAAATTTTAAGGGCGAACGCACCTGGGCCCCGCCGCAGGGACTGGTGCTGCACGATGTGAAGTATAAGGATTATTAAATCCTAGATGGCGTCCCCGTTGCCGAGGATCATATCCACTAAGCAGCAAGCTGCAAGTGGATATTGTGATCAGGTCCGCCATGACGTCATTCCCCTAATGGGGCTTGACTCGTTCGCCTCGGATATAGAAATATGCAAGCATATTTCTGCATCACTCAGCTCCTACGTCATTCCGGCCCCTGAGCCGGAATCTAGAACTGAACTTCGTCTACTACTTAAGCAAGTCAAGCATTTCCTTGACGGCTTTTTCCATGCCCACGAACACGCTGCGGGCCACGATGCTGTGGCCGATGTTCACCTCTTCGATTCCTTCGATGGCGGCGATGGATGCCACGTTGCGGTAGTTCAGCCCGTGACCTGCCAACACCCGGAGCCCGTACTTGCGGGCCAGCATGGTCATGTCCTCGATGGCCGAAACTTCACGGTCCACTTCCTGGAGGCTGCCCAGTTCGCAGGCGGTAGCGTACTTGCCGGTGTTGAACTCCACGAAGTCGGCGCCGACTTTCTTGGCCGCCTTCACCTGGTCCGTTTCCGGGTCGATGAACAGGCTGACGGCAATGTCGTTGTTTTTCAGGGTCATCACGTACTTTGCAAGTTCATCTACCTTGGCGGCCACGTTCAAACCACCTTCGATGGTGATTTCCTGGTGATTCTCCTGGACCAGGGTCACCATGTCGGGCTGCACGTTGGTGGCAAACTGCAACATTTCGGCCGTGGGGGAGATTTTCAGGTTCAGCTTGGTGGTGACCATGCCGCGCAACAAGCGAACGTCGCGGTCCTGGATGTGGCGCTTGTCTTCGCGCAGGTGGGCGGTAATGCCCATGCAGCCGGCGAGTTCTGCGACCAGTGCCGCCGTGACGGGGTCCGGTTCCCTGATCTTGCGGGCTTCACGGATGGTGGCGATATGGTCGATGTTCACACCCAGTTTTACGGTCATGGCGTTCTCCTTGTCAATACTTCATAAAGGTAGATAAATTTACGATGGTGGTGCCCTGGGCTGCCGCCTTTGCGTCGATGGACTTCACCTTGGCGATGTTGGCTTCGCTCAGCGGGATGATGATGGTGGACATGCCGCTCTTGGCGGCCGCCTTCAGTTTACGCTTGATGTAGTCGTCCAGGGCGCTGTTGGAGGGGTTGTAGGGGGTTGCCGTCTTGCAGGCCATGGACAAATCCTTGCAGGTCTCCCGCACCTTGGATTTTGCGTTCATGGACAGGTCCAGGAACCAGAGCCCGTTTTCCTTGGCGGGTTCCAGGGTGGCTTGCAAAAGCTGCCGGTGTTCTACCGCCTGTTCTGCAAAGCGGGTGGCGATTCCCTTGGCGTTAGGCACCAAGGTCTTTGCCTCCTGGATAACGGACTCGATCTGCTGTTCCGTGTGGTGGATGCGCACCGGACGGTAGCGGTTGTGTCTGGAATCCAGGCTGGTAGATTCCATCAAAAGCCAGATGACCAGTTCCTTGTTCTTTACGCGGTCCAGGTCAGGGAAGAACGTTTCCGCCATGCCGAAGGGCGTAACCATCAAGTCGTAGGGGAAGGTAAGTTCGTTCAGGGCCACGATCAGCTCGGGCGTAAGTCCCGTCACCTGGAACGCTATGGACAGGTAAGAGGCGTTGTTCTTGAAAATGTTGTCCGAAACGTTCAGGGTGAGCTTCAGCGTGTCGCCTTCTGGGGTCAGGGCATCTAGACTGGCCGACTGGAAAACCGTGGGGTCTCCGTGCAGCTCTTCCATGTACAACACTTCGCCGCCGTTTTTCCGCAGGAACCTTTGGGCCTGCAGCAGGTAGTGGGTGATGGTCCGTCCGTTCCCCAGCACCCAGATTTCCCGTTTCTTTCTGGACTTTTGCGTTTGCACCACTTCCAGGTGGTTCTTCAGTTTTTCTACGAAGGGGGTGGTGTCCTGCACGGCGGCGGTGGTGTCCGGAGTGGCGACAGTGGCGGAATCCCGGTTGAAAAGTTTTTCGCCGATGCTTGTTTCTTGCAGCACGAAAGCCGCCCCGGAGATAATCCCAAGGACAATAAAGATGGCAAGAACGTGCTTCAGCTTTTTCATCGCTTGGGAAAGATAGCTAAATTAAAACCGTATGCCTGTTCTCTTTGCCCTCTGTGGCCCCACTGGAGTCGGAAAGTCGAGCCTTTCCCTTGAACTTGCGGAGCGTTACCATGCCGAAATCATCGGTGTGGATTCCCGCCAGATATACAGGGGCTTCGCTATCGGCACGGCACAGCCGTCGGTGTCCGAGATGCAGAGGGTAAACCACCACCTGATAAACTTCTGCGAACCTAGCCGGGTTTATTCCGCCGGGGATTTCTGTAACGATGTCCGTGCTCTTCTTGAGGCGAACCCGCAGAAGAATTACATCTTGGTGGGTGGCACAGGGCTTTACCTGCAGGCATTGATGCTTGGGCTCCCGAAAATTCCCGCCATTGACGGTGGTGTGCGGGAGTCCTTGGAGGCGGACTGCGAAAAATTCGGACTCCCTTGGCTCTGCGACGAGGCCCGGAAAGTGGATCCCGAATCTATGGAAGGTGCCGACGAGAACAACAGGCACCGCATTGTCCGGATTCTGGAGGTTTACCGTGGCACGGGACGCAAGCTTTCGGAGTGGAAGCAGGAACGCTCCGGCGGCATCGGGAATATTCCCGTCTATTTTCTCAACCGCAGTCGCGAGAATCTCTACGCCCGCATAAACGAACGTGTTGACCAGATGGTCCGCGACGGCTGGCTGCAAGAAATCCGTTCGCTGGCGCAAAGGGTTCCGCTTACGGCTCCGGCGTGGCAAAGCCTGGGCTACCGAGAACTGCTTGCCGCAAAAGACGATTCCGAAATCAAGACTGTTTTGGACAAAGTAAAACAGCAGACCCGAAACTACGCCAAACGTCAAATTACCTGGTTTTCTAGACAAGTTAATTCTATACAAATTAACATTGACTCCGAAGACGCGTTGAGTGTCATCACTACACCTTAGCTTGTCCTCCCCGCATCCGTTCTTGTCATCCTCGCGCAGGCGAGGATCCACTTGCATCATCCCATTGTCCTCCCCGCATCCTTTCTTGTCATCCCCGCGAAGGCGGGGATCTCCTTGCCCTTCCACCTGTCACCCCGGGCTTGTCCCGGGGCCGCACGCCCCCCCCGTCCTTTTGTTGACAACCTGTTGACAGTCTTGGGTCCAGGCGGTTCACGACCCGTTTCCAGGGGCCCCGGGCGAAAAAAAGCTAAAAAACAGAAAAAATTTTCGCAAAACCCCTTGCCGGGGTCAAAAAATTGTTCTATAATTGGCCTCACCCTCGGAAAGGGGGTTGCGGAGGCCCGCGAGGCCGCCGGGAAGATTGAAGGAATCGGAGATGTGCTTAGTGACGGGTCCAAGAATTTTCTTGGGAAGTCAATACGAACGTGATTAAAGTAACGGGACCAAGACTTTGAAAATTGATGAAGAGTTTGATCCTGGCTCAGAACGAACGCTGGTGGCGTGTCTTATACATGCAAGTCGAGCGGGGCAGCAATGCCCAGCGGCGAACGGGTGAGTAACGCGTAAGCAATCTGCCCCATATCAGGAAATACCCGTGCCAACGCGCGGTTAATGTCCAGGAGCGTGGCCTTCCGCATGGGAGGTTGACAAGAGATTTATCGGTATGGGATGAGCTTGCGTCCGATTAGCTAGTTGGCGGGGCAACGGCCCACCAAGGCGACGATGGATATGGGGTCTAAAAGGATGGTCCCACACATTGGCACTGAGATACGGGCCAAACTCCTACGGGAGGCAGCAGTGAGGAATATTGGTCAATGGGCGAGAGCCTGAACCAGCCATCCCGCGTGCAGGATGAAGGTCTTACAGATTGTAAACTGCTTTTGCAGGGGACGAATAAGGGCCACGTGTGGTCCGATGACA
>JAFVTX010000051.1 GCA_017503015.1 Fibrobacter sp.
ATTTCCCCAACGGCGCAGGGTCTATTTTCACCTTCGATGTGAAGGGCGGCCAGGCCGAAGCCTTCAAGTTCATCGATAGCCTCAAGATTTTCAGCCTGCTGGCCAACGTGGCCGACGTGAAGAGCCTGGTGGTGCATCCCTACACGACGACACACTCCGAACTCACTCCGGAAGAACTCGCCGCCGCAGGAATCAGCCCCGCTACCATCCGCCTTTCTATCGGTACGGAACACTACGAAGACATCATCGCCGACCTGGATCAGGCACTTAGTGAGTTGTGAGTTTTTAACCACTCCGTTAAACTTTTATTAATTTCTAACTCAAAAAAAAGGACTTCAAACCATGTCTAAAATCTATACCTCTGCCGACCAGCTCATTGGTCACACCCCGCTTCTGGAACTCACTCACATCGAGGAAGGCCTCGGTGCCAAGATTCTCGCCAAGCTGGAATACTTCAACCCCGCCGGCTCCGTGAAGGACCGCGTGGCCAAGGCCATGCTGGACGATGCCGAAAAGAGCGGCAAGCTCAAGGCCGGTTCCGTGATTATCGAGCCCACCTCGGGTAACACCGGTATCGGTCTTGCCTCTGTGGCTGCCGCCCGCGGGTACCGCATCATCATCGTGATGCCCGAAACCATGAGTGTGGAACGCCGCCAGATCATGAAGGCTTATGGCGCCGAACTGGTGCTCACCGAAGGAGCCAAGGGCATGAAGGGCGCTATCGCCAAGGCCGAAGAACTGGCCAAGGAAATCCCCAACAGCTTTATTCCGGGACAGTTCGTGAACCCGGCAAACCCGGCCGCCCACAAGGCTACCACCGGTCCCGAAATCTGGGAAGATACCGACGGCAAGGTGGACATCTTTGTGGCGGGTGTCGGCACCGGCGGTACGGTTTCCGGTGTTGGCGAATTCCTCAAGAGCAAGAATCCGAATGTGAAGATTGTGGCCGTGGAGCCTGCAAGCTCTCCGGTGCTCAGCAAGGGTACCGCCGGCGCTCACAAGATCCAGGGAATCGGTGCAGGATTTGTTCCCGACACCTTGAACACCAAGATCTACGATGAAATCATCGCTGTCGAAAACGAAGCCGCTTTTGAAGCTGGCCGCGAAATCGGCAAGAAAGAAGGCGTGCTGGTGGGCATTTCTTCTGGAGCTGCTCTCTGGGCCGCCAAGGAACTGGCCAAGCGCCCGGAAAACAAGGGCAAGACCATCGTGGCCCTGCTCCCGGATACCGGCGACCGCTACCTTTCTACGGCTCTGTTCTCTGAATAAAAAAAGCTAAAAACCTCTGCAAAAAACAAAAGCCCCGAAAGGGGCTTTTCTTTGTATTCTACAAAGTCATTCTATCGCCGCGATGTGGTTCCAGAATGACAACGGACATGACAAAGGGAATATCATTCCCGCGTCCATCCCATGTCATCCCCGCGTCCATCCCATGTCATCCCCGCGAAGGCGGGGATCTCCTTTCCTCATCCCCCACAAGGTAAACTCCGGCGGGGGGGGGATCTCCTTATTTCACCACAATCGTCTGGCTCTTGCCGCCGATTTGCAGAATGTACCGACCCGTAGCAGGAACGCTAAGTTTCAGCGTCGCTCCGGCAGCACCGTTCCACAGGCCGCTGCGGATAACTTGGCCCAAGGTATTCGTGAGGGCGTAGCGGCTGTTTTGCTGGATTCCCGACACGAGAATCTCCCGACCTTGCAGGGTTAGGCTGTAATTGGGGCGTACCGCTGTGGTCGCAATAGCGTCAACGACCTTGGGGTTCTTTGTGGTGAACAGGACCGCCGTGATGGACTTGGCGGGAAGCGTCATAGAAACTTTTTTGCTTGCTACCTGCGCCGTTCCTTTTTTCAGGGCGTTGTTGGTGTGAGAAACAAAGGTTTCGCCGGTAATTCCCGAAAGGGTGAGTGTCTCTGCAGAACCGTCAGCCGCTTCAAAGCTGCCGAGGGTCAGATTTATGTCTTGAGTTGCATTTTGACTCCTGTTCACGAAAATCACCGTAAGCGAATCGCCCTTGTTGCTGATAGAACTGTAGGCGGATACCAGGGAGTCGTTGCTGGATGTGGACTGCACGCGGTTCTCGTGGCCGTAGCGGCTGAACAGGTGGACCACTTCGTACATGCCTTCGCGCCAGGTCCAGGGGGTGAAAATTTCTACACCGTGGTCAATGAAGGTTCCCATGAACGAGGCGTAGGCAAGGGCTCTGCTCATAGCGTCCATGTCTGCAATAAAATCCGTTTCCGTGAATCCCAGGGTATATTTGTAATTTTCGCCCATGTATTTTTTCATCCAGTCCGCAATGCGTTTGAAGATGTAGGTCTTGTAACCAACACCCTTGCCCGTATTCCAATCACAAGAACCCGTGGTAGAAATGTCGGCACAACGGATCCCGTTTCCGCCCGGATACACGTAGGTAGTGTCAAAGAATACCCGGTGCCAGTTCATCCAGGTTTCGTAATCTTTTTCGCTCGGGTACCAGTGGATGTCAAAAACATCTAGCAGTTGGACTGTAGTTTTCTTCTGTTCGTCGCCTAGACGCTTGATGAAGTATTCCAGCCAGCAGTATTTGCGGTCCGTGGCCTTGACATAGCTTGTGGATTCGTTGTCGTAGGCGATGTTGCACCAACTCCATTCGTTGGCCGCTACGGGACCGGTTAGTTTTAGGTCAGGGCTGATAGCCTTTGCCGCCTTGGCTACGGCAATGTAGTTGTCCACCATACGGTCTGCTGCAACGGTGTTGCCATCTTCGTTGGGGTAGGTGTAGGGCAGGTCGCTGTGGGTGCCCCGCCAGAGCTCCATCTCGTTGTCCATGCTCCAGTACTGAAACCTCTTCATGTCGTACTTGAGATCGTCGCGCCAGTGCTTTATCAGTTCCACGGTAGAATCGGCGGGCCATTCTTCGAGATAGAGACTGTAATCTCCCGCTTGAATTAGGGTGACTCCGTCATCAGCCACCGTGCCGTTACCGGCCAGGTCAAGGGTCTGCTTTGCGTTTTTGCCACTATGAGACTGCTTCCAGTCCCAGTCCTTGAAGTTGTACGCTGTGCTGCTGGCCACATAGCCAGCCAACTGGAAGGCGTACATGCCATCTACACCGGGCAGGTTGTCCAGAATTTTCTTGGAAGAAATGTCCCAGTCGTGCTTATAGACATTGTTGTAGTAGTCGGGGTGGCTAGAAAGGTTTTTTCGCCAGTTGTGCTTGGTAGCGTTGTTCCCGTTGTTCATGCGGAGGTAGCGTATGCCTGCCTGCCGGTAAGTCTCCAGGTTGGCCTTTTCCTTGTCGCTCAGCGTGTCCGTCACATCGTTCAGGTCGCCTCTGTCTTCATTGCAAAAGATGTTCCGTCCGTACAGGTAGGGGGAAATCTTCTTGATGCCTGCGTCGGCATCGACCGTTACATTGATGGCTGCGTTGGCTGCTGTCGCAGAAATCCCAGCGGTAATTATTGCCGCGAGGACGCCCGAAAACTTAAGAGTTTTTACTGTACCCATATGCACCTCCCATTTCTTTGGAATCTAGTACTTTATTTCTCCACCACGATGAGTTCCGGCTCGCCACGGCCCGGTAACGGTCTGAAAATCTTCACGTAGGTCTGGGTTGCCGGTCCACCGAAGGCCTTCATCTCGCAGGTGAACAAGAAGTTGGTGCCCGCCACCACCTGGGTCGACACGCTCAGGGGTTTTAGGCTCAGGTAACCGTAGTCCTTGGTGGCGGCGGCAAACACGGCGGAATCTTCGGCTGTAAGCGGGCGCTGTTCCGAATAGCCGCCCATGAGCATCTCTTCGGTCTTGCCCGTAGAAAGGTCGGCGAAGAAGGCCTCCACTTCGGAGGCCACGACGGAATCTGCCCCTTCGGCGCTGATTCGCTTGTTGGAAATCCCGTAGGCGAGGGTCACGTTGGCCTTCGGTTCCAGGGTCTTGAGTTCGGCGGCGCTGGCCTTGCGGCCACCGCTACCGTAGGTGCAGAAGGGCACCACCACCTTACCGCTCAGGTCGTTGGAATCCAAGAAGCTGTAGATGGGGGGCGCGAAGGTGCCGAACATGATGGGGTAGCCCAAGAAGACGGTGTCGTACTTGGCCAGGTCGGCCTTGGGGTTTGTGAGGGCGGGCCATTGCTTGGATTCCCGCTGGACCCGTACGGCGGCGACGGTGCTGTCGTAGGTGGAAGGGTAGGGTGCTGTGGTCTTGATTTCAAAGACGTCGGCGTTCCGCGCCTTCTGGAAAACATCGGCCACCTTCTTGGTGGAGCCTGTCTGGGAGTAGAACACCACCAGGGACTTGGAAGGCGCGGGCTGTTCAACGGCCTGTTCCGCGGGCTTTGCGGATGTCTTGTTTTGGGTGGACTCCTGGTTGCCGCAGGCGCACAGGGCAAGGGCGGTAACAGCGACAGCGTAACCGATGAACTTTGTAATGAAACTATCCAACCTCAGGTTCATAAAATCCTCCGTTCCGGTAAGGGCGTTTACCTACTAAAAATAAACTTTTATGGGAAAAGAGGAAATGTCAAGCCTGGCAGAAACTGTGCTCAGACAGGGACAATGAGCTTCAACAAGGCTTTTACAGCTCGAATCCGGCTTCTACCATGCACTTTTGCGCGAAGGCGTTGGCTTCGTCTTCTTTTTCGGGGTAGTTGTGGGTGATTTCGATGTTCTGTAGGCAAATTCCCTTTTTGCCGTGGTATAGCACGTGGGCCAGCTCGTGGAAGAACGTGAACCACATGGCGGCCCGCTTCTCGAACCGGTCGTGCAACTGGATTAGCGGAACGTCTTTGTACCAGCGGTACATGCCGTGAATCGGCGCGCACTTGAAATTTTGCACGAACAGCACACGAATCCCGATTTTGCGGCACAGTTCCTGCAGGCCCGTCATGCAGTCGTCAACCACTTCTGCCTCCGGAGTCCAGTAGGTAATGCGTTTTTTGCTTTTGGGGCGAACCTTGTTGGCCGACGCAAACGCGATGATTTCGGGGAGAGCAGCTTTCAAGTTTTTGCGGACTGCGGGCTGCCCCAGCTTTTCCATCGGGTCTCGGTCCGCAAGAATTTCGCCTCGGCGAATCCACGCCGATGTGGCGTACGGGTCTTTGACATCGGCCAGCGAGATACGGAAAGCCACCTTAAGCTTAGCATCCTTGTAGTAACCGTCCCACGCCTTGGGGGACGCCACCGCAAAGAATTTGAGGAGCGGCATCAAAGATTTTTCGTCATCCTTCGTTTGTCGCACCCATTCGCGAACATTAACCTCTTCGGGAAAAGACTTTCTCCAAAGAGACTGATCCGAAAGCGAAGCCTTGATTTTTTCGCGAGCAACATACTCATCATAGGCAATTTGGCTACGTAACCAGTAACCAGCCGAAATTTGCGTAATCATTTCCAACATAACTGCAACTTCCGGCGTAATACGGCAATTGCCCTGCAAAATGTCGTTCACCGCCTTGGGCGTATAACCCATGCGAGCGGCCAGGTCATTCGCATCAAGGCCCATTTCTTCAAGTTTTTCGGCCAAATCCCTTCCCGGAGGAAATTCAACCCACAATTTAAAATCATTATTAATCATACTTCCTCACTTGTGATAATCCGCTATTTCAAGCATTTTTGCAACACGTTCCTTGGCCCACACGATTTGGGCGACGGGCCCCTCGTTTGTGCTCTTGAATATCAACCTGTACGGCTGATCTAGGTCACAAGCCCATTGACCGGCTCGATTTCCAATCAAATCGTGATAATGACCCGGCAAGCCACGCAATTGTTCAAAATTGTCAGCGCGGTCAATCTGCATCAATCGCACCGCATAACAATTGGCACGCCGCTGGCCCAGCGTTTTCTGCGCATACGCCTTGTCAGTAGCGCATTTCTTCAGATTCTTGTCCTCAAAAAGTATGTTCATTCCTACCTCATTATTTTACTACACCTATAATATACATTAAAATTTTAAATAATGCAATAGGTGTAGTATTTTTTTTGAAATTAAATGAACGGGAAACAGACAAGGAATTCTTGAAAAAGATAAACAGCAAGTGGCGAAAATCCGCACGCTCTACACTTTATATTCCGCCATGGTTTCCATGAGCTTGTCGTATTCGCCCTCGGCAAAGGCCTTTACGGCTCTGTCAAGTCTTTTCATGAATATTTTGGGAATTTTTTTCTGGCAAATTCTATATTCCCCGATAGATGCTCACCATCCTTAAATACATTGCCCTGGTCGGCACGTTCTTCATTTACACCACGTCGGGGGTGTTCTCGAAGCTTGCGTCGCAGCGGGAGTTTCTCTCGCCGGGGTACATCGCGTTCCTTGCCTGCACGGTGGGCGTGCTGGGCATCTACGCGGTGCTGTGGCAGCAGATTATCAAGCGGATGGATGTGAGCCTGGCCTACATGTTCAAGGGCACGGGCGTGGTGTTCGGGCTACTGCTTGCGCACTTCATGTTTGGCGAGGCCATCACCACGACGAACATGGTCGGGGCGGCTATCATCATCTGCGGCATCACGCTGTACGCGAGGCCATGATGTTCTACGCGCTCGCACTATTCAACGTCTTTGTCGCGGCGGTGGCCCAGATGCTCCTGAAGAAGGCTGCAATCACGCCGCACAAGTCCATTGTTAAGGAATACCTGAACCTGTGGGTTATGGTTGGGTACTCGCTGATGGTATTCTCTCTAGTATCAAACGTATATGTGTTAAGCCAAGGCGTATTGCTCAAGGAACTCGGCACCATCGAGGCGGCCAGCTACCTGTTTGTGCCAGCACTCGCCTTTGTCTGTTTCAAGGAAAAAATCAACCTGCGTAAAGTCGCGGCAATCGCGCTTATCTTAGCGGGCGTTGTCGTGTTCTTTTGGGAGTGAGCAACACTCACGGATTTTAAGGATGGATACTTACAGCATCAATTTCTTTGTCGCATCGGCAGTGGCATCCATCTTGGCCGTTATTTTATCACGTCGTAAGCGATTCAGCCTGACGGCGTTATTCATTGCTCCTGTACTGCATTATGTGCTATTCTACAACTACGATAGCGGGCTTATCGGCGGCATTTTTCCTTTTCTGGTGCCCTATGCGGGAGCGATTTATACAGCAATTCTTTTTGCATTTTTTCTCACATATAAAGCAGTCTCTGGCAAGCAGATTTCAAGGCGAAAGCAATCCGTTGTCCGCGTAGTTCTTACCTGCATCGCGCTATTTTTGCTTATCCTTTATTCTCAGGTAATCCCCTGGGGTATCGACACATTCCCTCTCTCAAATGTCGAGGTAATCCTTTTCACAGTCTTTGCTGGTGCCAACGAAGGTTCCGAAGAATTCGTCATATCGTCGTTCATATCAGACGCTCTCCGCCCAGCTTTTTGCCTGTTCGCATGTTTGGTAGCCCTCCTAGTTACTCTTTCCTATTTTTTGTCAAAAAGGAATATCAAGGGGCTTTTTCTTTTTGGGAAACTTAAACTTACTCTTACAGGCAGGGGATTCGTAGAAAACCTTGGACATCTCGGAAAATTTT
This sequence comes from Fibrobacter sp., assembly GCA_017503015.1. Lineage (NCBI taxonomy): Bacteria > Pseudomonadati > Fibrobacterota > Fibrobacteria > Fibrobacterales > Fibrobacteraceae > Fibrobacter > Fibrobacter sp. The sequence goes on from JAFVTX010000051.1 coordinate 7,478, forward strand.
TTCTAGTCGCTTTAGCAGCCTACTGCCTCGTGATATCTCTTTTTCTCCCTGGAATTGTGACCAGTGCACCAATCCATGCGCTTTTTCAACAACCAATAGACTCAGAACTCTACCGAGAACACTACGCAAATCCCGATTCTGTCCGGATTACTGCGCCGCAACAGCCCATGAACCTCATCGTCATTTTCCTTGAATCCATGGAAACGAATTTCGCTCGCTACACCCCCGAGATAGACAGCCTTTTTAAGCAATGGGGCATTGCTCCTGGTGGCATGAACGTATCGGGTACTAGTTGGACTATTGCTGGAATTACGGGCAAGCTTTGCGGCATCCCGCTGAACATGCCCATGGGCATTGAAGAGTATCACGGCAAGCTGCCCACCTATCTGCCACACGCAAGCTGCCTTATGAACATCCTCGCGAACCAGGGCTACGAGCAGGTCTATGTGCAGGGGTCAAGCGGGGATTTCACGCAAAAGCGCGACTTCTGGAAAGTTCACGGCAACGTAGCCATCCACGACATCGAATATTTCAAGGAGGCCGGTAAGATTCCGCAGGATTACAAAGTGTTCTGGGGCTTCGAGGACCGCAAACTGTACGGATTCGTCAAGGTGGAATTGGACAGCCTCGCCGAACGCGGCAAGCCGTTCGCACTCTACATGCTGACGGTCGACACGCATCAACCTTTTGGCTACACTGATGAATTGTGTCAGGAGAAGATTACAGATGAGCAAGGGAAATTTCCGCAAGCCTTGCGTTGCGCATCGGCGCAATTGAGCGAATTTCTTGACTGGGCAAGAAAACAGCCCTGGTTTGCAAATACCGTCATTTCTGTCATGGGAGACCACACGATGGACATGCTTTCAGCAAAGGCGAATATTCCACCACATGAGCAACTGTATTGGACAAACTTCATTCTAAATTCTACATTGCCACTCCCCCCAAAAGAGCGGCAGTATTCATCTCTTGATATGTTCCCCACGCTGCTAGAGGCGATGGGATTCTCGCTAGAAAGTCGAGCTATGGGATTGGGCAAATCACTATATTCGAATGAACCAACCCTACTTGAACGTTATGGTCAAAAGGTCCTGGACAGTCTATTGCGCGAACGCAGCATCCAGTATGACTACTTCTTGATGGGGAAACCTTTTGGGGATGACTAGACGGCAGCTCACAAACAATACAGCACAAGTTCGTGCGTCAAGTGCGAATGGCGACGTAAATAGAACTTGTAGCTATTGTCTAGAGAATTGATGTACTGAGGTAAAGTAAACAAGTCTTCAAACTTATGATAGGCGGAAATTGCCAGCTTGGGGTGATAATTTCTTATCGTGTTTTGGGCTCCCTTTAGTGCGTCCAGTTCTGCGCCTTCAATATCCATCTTGATAAATGTCGCTTTATCGCCATTAAGAATATTGTCAATGGAGTCAACCTCAATTTGGATAGCGCCATCATCCACAATTTTGCTAGCATCCGCATTTCCACCAGAAAATGAGAGAGTCGTCTTTTTACTAAATGCACCTAGTTTTAAGCATACAATGTCGTCATTGCCAGCAAAGTTCTTTACTAGAGTTTGATAATTTTTTTCATCCGGTTCAAAAGCAAAAACTTTTTGCGGTTTCGTTTTAGCGAGTAATTCCTGTATGGTATCACCCGTAAATGCACCACAATCAACAAAGACTTCATTCTCTAATTTGACAATGTCTTCAGCAAAATAATGATTAGGGTCATAAAGTTCTTCAGCCCAACCGTAATCGCCGGAAATACGTTGATTCAAATACGACAAAAACGCTTCTTTAGACTTGTCTTCATCCAATCTGTCATACAACCATTGAAATTCTTCGGCATGGGCAACGACTTCGTTATGTTTGTAATTTTGTCCAGAAAAATTTTCATATTTTGCACAATCACAAGCGTAAATCTTTTCAATACCAAATCGTGCAGAGAATTCCTTTCGCAAAGACTCATACGATTTCTTATCTAAATTAAAACCCACCCACAGCACAGGATTAGGAATTCGCTTTACAAGCTCTTCGATTGGTTGAATTTCTTTATCAAAAAACATTATTCCTGGCTTGTAATAATCAGCATCAACTCCTATCGCATTTACCTCAATGCTTAATTCCTGCAACATTCGGTATTGTTGTTTTGCCCAGCAACCAGCTCCATACAAAATGACATTTGAATTACATGTTTTTATTTCCTTGGCGAAATCTTCAAGGATTACATGATCGCTTTTGATGCTGTGCAGAAAACTTTGCCCTTCCATCTTTAAACCTTTTCTCGGATAACATATTGTGGCGCTTGATTGATGCTGATATAAATTCGGCCAATATATTCTCCAATAAGCCCCAAAAGAAGCATTATCATGCCACCAATAAAAAGTACAACGGACATCATCGATGTATAACCGATAAGAATATCAGGCATCATTATTTTACGAACGATAATATACACACCAAAGCCCAATCCGCTTAGAGCACTCAGTATTCCTATATATGTTGCTATGCGGAGTGGTTTCACGGAAAAAGCGGTAAATCCATTTATCCATAGCGAAAGTAATGACATGAGTGTGTAGTTTGATTCGCCTAAAATACGCTTTCGGTGTTGAATTTCGACGCTTCCGATTTTTTTTGTTGTTCTGAAAATCAAACCACCTATATATGGAAAAGAATTTTGATATTGCGTTATTTGATCAATTACAAATTTTCGAGCGATAAAAAAACTTGACGCATGTAAATTTTTAGGTTGTCCGATAATGGATTCTGCCATTTTCCGATTTACAAACGATCCAAATCTTCGGTATATTTTTTGTGTGGATCTGACATGGCAGGCGTAGACAACATCAAATCCTTCTTCCAGTTTGTCTACAAGCTTAAAGCATTCGTTTGCTGGCGTTTGTCCATCATCATCTAGACTAATGACATAGTCTCCGGTTGTTTGTCCGTATCCGGCCATCAATGCGCTGTGCTGACCAAAATTTTTTGCAAGGCAAATTCCCTTAATGTGGCTATCTTCGGCAGCAAGTTGCTTGATAACTTGCCACACATTGTCTGGACTACAGTCGTTTACCAAGACAATCTCATAGTCAATACCCGGTCGAGTTGCGACGGTATCGCGAATCTCTTGAACCACGGTACCGATCGTATTCTCGCTTCGATAACAAGGGATGACAAAGGAGAGTTTCATTTAAAAATCCTGATGAACAGATTCCCACTTGTTGCTCTGAGCAGATTTTGTAGCGGCTTGCATCATGGCAAGACCCTCGAGCGAGGTGTGAATGCCGCATACGTACTGGCTTGTAAAGCTGCCGGTTGCGAAATATTGGCCGAGGCAGTCGGCGATGTCTTTGTAGTAGTTCGCGAATGCTTCGATAAATCCGGCGGGGTGGCCGGCTTTAAAGCGGTTGTAGCGTTGCTGGTTTGCAATTTTGACGTCGCCGGTGCGGTCGCGCAGGCTTACGTTGCCGCGCAGGTCACAGGTCTTGAGCGTTTCGGGTTCCAGCTGGAACCATTCGGCGCTGCCTTCGCTGCCGTACACGCGGATGCGGAGCCCGTTGCGGTTGCCAAGTGCGGTCTTGCTGAACCAGATTTGAGCGCGAACATTGTTCGTGTATTGCACGAGGGCGCCCACGTTATCGACGATTTGCGGGAAAAGCCCGAAGGTGGTCTGGTCGGCCACGATGTGTTCGGGGCGTTCACCGGTCAAGAAGTAAATCATGTTGTGCAGGTGGCTGCCGAGGTCCAGCGAGATTTTCGGAATCACGGTGTCCTTGAGTCGCCAGCTTTGTGGTTTGGGCGGCTCGTTGTTGGCGCCCAGGCGCATGAAGCCTTCTTGTGGCATTTCGACTTGCACTTGCTGGATTTTACCGAGCTTGCCATCGGCGATGAACTGCTTGAGTTCGCGCACCATGGGGTAGCCGGTATAGTTGTAGGTGGTGCAGAAGAATCCTTTGGTGTCGGCGACAACTTTTGCGATAGCTTCGCCTTCGGCCACGCTGGTGGCGAGCGACTTTTCGCAAATCACGGGGAACCCGGCGTTCAGTGCGTCAATCACGATGTCCTTGTGGTAATCGGTCGGCGCGAGCACTACGACGGCGTCGAGTTTGCCTTTTTCGGCTTTCAAAAGTTTGTGGTAGTCGGCGTAGGTGCGTTCGTCTGTGACGCCCCAGGTGCGGGCGGTTTTTTGGTTGGTTTCGGCGTGGGTGCTGAATGCGCCCGCTACAAGTTCAAAATGGCCGTCCATCTGGCTTGCTGCCTTGTGGACTTCTCCGATAGCAGAGTTAATTCCGCCCCCAATAAATGCAATTTGGTAAGGTTCTTTATTCATATTTCTGAATATAGGTTATTTTGACCAAATAGTGCTTTTTTTGCCCTGAAAAGAACTATTTTGAGTTGGAATAAGGACTATTCCACAATAATTCTAGCCAATTCGGTCATTTCCCCTGTTTTTTCTTGCATTTCGGCAAGCGAATTGAATTTAAAGAAGACTATTCCCGCTTTGTACAAGAGTTTGTCCGTGATAACATCACCCGGTTCGAACCACAAGAACTTTTCAACAATATTCGATTCAATTTTAGGAGCAAAAACAACATCACGAACAGCCCCCTCGCAAGTTGGCATAACACAATGTCGCAGCCAATACCCTTGTGTAGGGATATCTACTATATCAGAAATATCTTCTCCCGTTTCCGCCATCACGATAAACTTCGGATAATCAACACCAGTAGCGTACTTCACAAACTTGATGTACAAATCTCCAGGCGGACGCCGGCAAATTTCAATGATAACAGGCGTTCCATCGGATTTTTCTATATACTGAATATGCAGAATACCATCAACCAGACTCAATTCTTTTGCAATTCGTTCACTAAAGTCACGAAGTTTAGATAAACCGATTTCACTAGTTGTGGTCGGCGAATTTGCTCCCGAAACCATATACTTGTTTAAAAAATATTGTTCATTGTCTGCGAAAGCAAAAGCAACCTTCCCCTTAACAAGCATCGCCGAAAAGCCATGATTAGAGCCTTGCACGAATTCTTCGACCACGATATGGTCTTGACGGGTTCGACACGCCGCGTCCTTATATGCAGCAAAGGCTCCCTCCCGGGTGTCGGCCCGATGAATTCCTTTGCCACCAGTCAGGTCAACCGGTTTAACAATTATAGGGAACTCTAATTCCGATAGGGCAATTGAGAATTCGTTCTCATTATGCACGGCGATAGCTTTCGGTGTCGGAATACCAAGCCTCGTAGCCATCGTGCGATACTTGTCCTTATGATGAATTTCGAGGCTTGTCGCGTAACTGTCGTGGCCGGGGAGTCCCAGTTTTTCACAGACATAGACGGTACTGAGCAACGCAAAATCATTGCACCCGGAGCAAACAGCCTGCACACCCTCACTCCGAGCAAGTTCAAGCATCGCATCCTTGTCGCTGAAGTCAACAAATACGTTCTTGTCGGCATAAGGGTGACCAAGCCCCTTGCGGTCGTTCCCCGTGGTAATCACATACCAACCCAGATTTTGCGCAGCCTGGATTAGCGGTATTTCGGCGTGACCACCGCCGAGAAGGAGTATTTTTTTTTGAGACATCGTTGTTTACACCCCAAAGAATTCAAACACCTTCCCGCAGATATACTCGATTTCTTCCGGTTTCAGCCCGTAGAACATGGGCAAACGAAGCAGACGGTTACTTTCGTTGGTGGTATACTTATCATCTCCGTGGAATCTGCCGAAGCGCACGCCCGCAGGCGACGAATGCAGAGGCACATAGTGGAACACCGCAAGGATTCCGTTATAGGTCAGGTGTTTCAGCAAAGCAGTTCGCGTCGCAAAATCTTCCACCTTCAAGTAGAACATGTGGGCGTTATGCGTACAATGTTCTGGAATGAACGGGAGTTCAACCAGCCCCTTTTCGGCCAGCGGCGTAAGGCGTTTCCGGTACTCATTCCAACTTGCCATGCGGTTGTCATTGATGATGTCCGCACATTCTAGTTCCGCATAGAGGTATGCTGCATTGAGTTCGCTAGGCAAGTAGCTGGAACCGAGTTCTACCCAGGTGTACTTGTCCACCTCGCCACGGTGGAACTGGCAGCGGTTCGTGCCTTTTTCACGGATAATCTCAGCACGGTCGTTGTATTTTGCATCGTTGATGAGCAAGGCTCCGCCTTCGCCCATGCTGTAGTTCTTGGTCTCGTGATAGCTGTAGCACCCGAAATCGCCTAGGGTTCCGAGCGCTCGGCCCTTGTAGGTGGACATCATGCCCTGTGCGGCGTCCTCGACCACAAACAGATTATGGCGTTTCGCAATTTCGTTTATCTTGTCCATCTCGCACCCGACCCCCGCATAGTGGACCGGTACAATTGCCTTTGTCTTTTCGGTAACTGCATCCTCAATAAGGGCTTCATCTAGATTCATTGTGTCAGGGCGGATATCTACGAACACGCATTTGGCCCCCTGCGACACAAAAGCGTCGGCTGTGCTCACGAACGTGAACGACGGCATGATTACCTCGTCTCCAGGGCCGATGTTGCAAAGGCGAGCGGACATTTCCAGTGCATGGGTGCAGCTGGTGGTCATCAGCGCCTTGACCGCACCCGTATGCTTTTCGAGCCATTCATGGCACCGGAGGTTGAATGTTCCGTCTCCACAAATACGGCCACTTTCTACAGCTTGCTTGATGTAATCCAGTTCCATCCCTACGAAGGGCGGCTTGTTGAAAGGAATCTTTGTCATACTTGAAATATAAACTTTTACCAGGTGGATAAAATCAATGGGGTAGGGTCAAATCGCAATTAACAAAGACTGCGGGTACCCAGGGGGCAAGATACATACGGCGAGTTTCGGGAGAGCCAAGAATTGGTCGGTGTGTACCCTGAATCACAAATTGTACATCGGGGTGCTTGGTGGTTAAATTGGATAGTTCTTTCAGTAGCTGGTGCAGCTTGTCTCGGTCCCCTTCGCGGGTGCTGCGCGCTGTCCAGGCAATTCGACTCCATGTTTCGTCTGTTATTAGGGAGTCTAGGGTCGCTACGGCACGGGAATCGTCGCAATTCTCACAACAAAGAATTTGCTTAAAAAGAGAACTTTCTACCGTTTCTGTTTGTTCACAATCTGAAGAGCCTATGGTTGCTAAAAAGATACCTTCCTTAAACCCTTCCCCGTATTCGGTATTTTCCGCCAGAGATGTATTTTGTGCCCTTCTTTTGTGGATGGCGTAAAAAACATTGTTTTCATTTATCATTTGAAAATCTGATACAAGTTGCTCTTCGTTATAAGGAACACCCCAACTGTCTATCAAGACCATAACGAGGGACTTGGTAGAATCTTGTAAAATGGACTTAAGCGGATTTTCATCCAATATCGGATAATGATTTTTGTAATACTGTGATAGAGAGTCGGCGTCAAATGGTGTAAGGTGCCAAGGTGATCGGTCCCAGTCGTTCATAGTAGATCGACCTTCATCCAGGCGCAAAATGGGGACGGAGATTAGGAAAATGAGAACCAAAGAAAATAACAGAAGGTTAACGTTGCGTTTTTTCATTGTCATTTTCCTTGACACGGTACTTGAGAAGTTTGAGGGGACCGAAACTCTTTAGAGTGTCAGTTTTTAACTTTGTGTGATAATGATAATTATAATAGGGCGTAAAGGATAGGTTGGTCGCTTCGGACATTACATAAACATTGTCTTTAGTAATATCCTTAAAAAGGTTATCAACGCCTCTTTTTTTAAGTTCTTGCTCCATTGCTGGTAGATGAATGTTCCAGTAGCCTGTAGAATAGATGTTGTTCCAGCTACCTGGTTCAACAGCGGTGAAAAAATGATTGACATTTACAGAAAGTTCCTTGTAGCGTTCGTATGGCAAAAGGAAAACATCGTTAGGATGATTTTGAACATAGGAGAGAAATTCTAGCCAATCAGTCCGGAGGCCAAATGTGGGTCTGGATGCTTTGGCTGCCTTGGACATATTGCTAAAGGTGATGTTTATTCCTGAAATAACAATGCAAAGGATGCAGACGACTCCGACAATCTGCAAGAAGAATTTGGCTTGTTTCTGGTTAAGAAAGTCGTTTTTATCTACAAAGAATAGAACAAAAATAACCCCTAACGCCCATATGCCAACCTCTACATGCTCGATGACCCTGTTTACTAAAAGGAGATAGGCGTAGGGAACGGATATAAGGCCTATGGAAACCCAGGGAACCCACCAGTTCCGTTTATTGGAGAAGAATATTAGAGATAGGCATAGAAACGCCCAGCTCCAAACGCTTCCTCGCAATAATGTATTGGACCAGGTTAGAATGATGGCGAGCGGAAACTTAGCGTAATTTGGTTCATAATGGTGTCGATCTACAATCTCGATTAGTTTTTTCATGCTGTCGAGGGAAAAGACGTTCTTGTCATAAAAATACCATGCGCGCAAGTAGGTGAGATCTAGACTATTTAATCCGCGTTCGTCTAATTCAGCAATAGCGTCGTTTTCGTTAAAGAATGCTCCATCACCAAAATATGCTCGAGGACTTTGGTACGCGGCATAGTATTCGTAGTCGCCCTTGTAATGCCAAGAATTAAACTTGTCTAGTGTCACAAAAGCAAGGGCGAGAACAGCCAATGCGATTAGTGATGGTTTCCAGATTGCCTTTGCTCGCAAAAGAACGAAGAACAGGAGGGTCGCCAATGTCGGCATACCCAACAGGAACATTTCTTTCCGAAAGACGAAGCCTACGAGCAGGAATACTATGCCAATAACCAAGCGCGAACGTTTCTTTTCTGCGCAACCAATTAAAAAGAGGAATATTCCTGCCGCAATGGCTATACCCGCACATTGGGTAAACGCCACATGTAAGTAGAAATCGGGAGAAACGCTGGTCAGCAGTAAAATGGCTATTGCCACACCTAGTTTTTTCCCGAATCTTTCTATGGTGACGAAACACAAAGCTGTAAATGAGGCGAATACCGTAAATGTTTGAAAGACGGAATACCAACTTACATTTGGCAATAACGCATAGAACGGGCGCAAAAAATAACCATATACAACATTGACAAAAAACATGTGGACATCATATTTACCCCCGTAGGCGCCTGTCAACACGGTGGTCATGAAAAAGTCGTCCAACGAAGAAAATTTTCCATTTCCAACAACGAGGGAAACCGCAAGAACGATAATATTCAAACAGAGGGCAAAAAAAAGCGATGAGCTATAAATTCTCTTTATGGCAGGGATATCCTTGGACATGCCCTAAATATATACTTTTTCCTGTATATGGGCTAAAGCTTATTAAATTTTCTCATTTCCTTGTCCAAAAAGGGGTCTACGAATTTTGCATAAATCAAGGTAGTTTCAAGGTTTCGGTGCCCGAGTAGCTTACTTGTGGCAGGGAGAGGAATTCCTAGTGTAATACAGGTTGTGGCGAAGGTATGCCTTGCTAGATGGCAATGGATATGTTTGTAGTATCCCAGTTTTTTCGCTGCATTGCGGAGGGTCCTGTTGAAATATGAATTCTCGACTACGCGAAATACCTTTCCGGAACTCATTTTTTCAGGTAAAAGTAATCGTGCCTGTATTGGAATTGGAACATATACAGGGTCACCGGTCTTGTGCATTTGCTTTCTAATCTTGTAGTCAAATATTTCACAGGCATCAAGTGAACGAAGGTCGCTGTAGCGGAGGCCAGTAAAACAACTGAAAAGGAATACACGCATGGTGTCTTGCTCTGTTTTGGTCAAGAATCGTCGTTTGTCTTCAAAGTTTAGATAAAGATCCTTAAGTTCACGTTTTGTTAAGAAGCTTCGCTGGGTGTAAACACGTCCAATTTTTATTTTGTCAAATGGATTAACTTTGATAAGTCCATCTTCATAGATCTTATTGACAAATATCCGAAATACGGTCAATGCTTTGTTGACTGTGATGAGTTTGTTTCCCCTTTGTATCATGTACGCCTTATATTCCTGTATAATTGAGGTTGTAAGGTCGGCGCAATCTAAACCTGGCTTAAAATCAGAAATTTTCCGCAAATTCCAATAATATGTGCGGACTGTTGACGATGAAAGATTGTATTTTTCTTTTTCGAGGTACTGCACTGCTGTGTCGAAGAATGTCATTCTAGCTCCTTTGTTCAAAAATGACGCCAAATTAGTTTTTTACTAATCGCCGTTTTAGCAGGAACCTACGTGCATATGCAGGATGCCTGGGTGGTGGATCAGAGAGCAGCAGGCTCTTGGGATCAGATTGGCTATGTGTCCCCCACTTCCAAAAACGTTTCTTACTCAGGAACTCCCAACTGGGTAGCGGAACCGAAAACTGGTTGGGCCCCCGGTTGCACGAAATGGCAAATTACTGTGGGTTCGGCAAGTACTGGCAAGGCCACATACACTCCAGCCACCACTGGGGATAAGTGCAGCAACTTAACGCCGAACTTCAGCAGCATCGGTGGCTCTGAATCGTAATCTTAACGACATCGTTAATAATAAGGCACTCCTTTCGGGAGTGCTTTTTTTGCATCCACGCAATTCCCTCAAACGTGCTTTTTTTACGCCAACTAGCCGAGCAAGTTAGGGCTGCCCTGAGCACGACGTACAAATTTGTACGGACCTTCGTTGAGAAATTTTACGGGCAAAAATCGCGCATGATGCAAAAACCACGGTAGTGCTGCTTAATAGGACCTGCCGGATTTTCTAAGAATTCTCAACAATGTGAGCATCAAGTTTTTCCCGATTTTTTCTCAAATTTCAACAGGTCGTTTATCATCTGCAAAGGCCTTTAAAGAGGTAAAAATAGACGCAACCTACGTGCATGACCAGGATGCATACGTGGTTGACCAGAACGCTCTCGGTTCCTTTAGCGATATCGGTTATGATGCCCCCAACTCCCCCTATTTCGTTTATTCAAACCCCAACAATAATTCTTGGCAAGCCTCGAAGGGCGCCAAGGGACCTGATTGCGACAATCCCTGGAAAGTCGTTCATACCGTGCCTGCAAACAACAAGACGACGCATACCGCCACCCCGGGCTGCGCTAACCTGACCCCGAACTTCAGCACCATCGGTTCCGGTTCAGCAGCAGGCTCGTAATCTAGGCAATATAGCTTAACGCAAGAAACACTCCCTTATCGGGGGTGTTTTTTTTTCATATTTACAAAAGATATAGGAAACGACACATTATATGTAAATATGAAAGACTTTTGGACGATGTAGCCAGCATTTCTCCACATGTCAATGAAAACTCAAAGCTCAAACCAAGACCCGTAGCATGAATAAGCCAATATAATCATCATAAAAACGCATTTTATGGCAAAGAATAATGGCGACCACACCAAGAACATATCTTTCTTGATGGACGAAATCGGAAAGTATTACGCAGGATGACTCAAGGCGGTAGCAGAACGTGTCGGAATCCGCAAGTATCCGAGAATCATAGACCAGGTCGAAATGCCGTGCAAGTTGGGACAAACTTGCGAAGAACTGCGGCGTTTGAGAATATTCGCGGGAGCAGCTAGAATGAAAAACGTTTCCTTTGTTGTTGTCTAGATATAAAAAACACCCCCTTATGGGGGTGTTTTTTATATGGATGTCGCTAGGATTACGACCCGGTACCGCCGAGGTTGGAGAAGTTCGGAGTCATATCTTCGCAACCTGCCTTGGGCGTGTGCTTTGCCTTGTCGGTACGACCAGAAACTAATTCGGACTTAACGGTCCATTTGCCAGTGCAGTTCGGACCCTTTGCACCCTTCTCGGCTGTCCAGGTGCTGTTACTTTCAAAAGTGTAGGTAAAGTACTTGGAATTAGGAGCTTCATAACCGATTTGGGAGAAGTTACCAATAGCATTCTGGTCCACCACGTATGCATCCTGGTCATGCACGTAGGTTCCTGCTGCAGGACCGACTTCAGAGGCCTTGGACTTGTCGATCTGAGCGAACAGTTTCGGCACTGCCACGGCGGCGAGGATGCCCATGATCACGATCACGACCATCAATTCAATGAGGGTAAAACCTTGCTTTTTCATAGTGTGTTCTCCTTGTTGTTAGTGACACATTTGTTTGGGCGTTATTGCCCGGTTACATTCTGTAATATACAACTTTTTTCACGGAAAAGCAATAGTTTTGTCAAAAAAATGTCACGATTGTGTCATAACAAGGTTGAACATTGACAAAATTGCCGTTTTTCGCAAAAAATCGCCATATTGCAGGTGCGTTTGCTGGCAATAAACATAGATTTTTTTTTACAGAAAGGGGGATTTTCCCGGATTTTTATAGTCCAAGTTGGAATATGTATCGAATAAAAAGCCCGTTCGGTGAACGGGCTGGTTGGATATCTGCTGTTGGGCGGCTACAGTTTTCCGAGGTCCTTGAGCATCTTCTCGTACTTCTTGACGAGTCCTTCCGCCTTGTCGGCACGGGCCTTTTCTGAATCGGCCAACTTTTGGATTTCATTTGCACGCTGGCGTTCCTGGTCAACGGCGATGTCTATTTCCTGTTGCCATGTCATATAGCGTTTCCTCGTTTCGTTGTCGGTCTGATACCACAAAATATAATAATGTGAAATGTGAGATGTGAAATGTGAAATGAATTATTTTCCTCTTACAGTTTTGGTTATGGCGTTAAGTATTCGAATAATGATTCTGCAGGGTGTGATAATGCTTTCATATTCCTTTGCTTCTAAATATCGGGATTCATACAGCAAATCTAACCAATACTCCGTTTCACCTGCCTCTTTCAATGCTATATATATTTTGGCAATAAAGTCAGCCTTGCTTTGTGCAAATTGCGCCTCCTTTATGTTTGCTCCAACGCTTGTGCCGCTACGTAGTACTTGCTTGCTGAGAACGAACTCCCTTTTAATTGATACCAAATGGCGATATAAACTTATTATTCGCAAAGCGAACGATTTGCTTAGTGTTTGCACTCTATTTTGATTATTCACCTTACACTCCTGATTTCTCATTACACACTTCACATTTCACATTGGTTATTGATACCATGGCGAACATGAACCTGTTGGTGATGGTGAGTTGTTCAAAGGGAGTGTGTTTGTTTTCCATTTGTCGTTAAATGCGGGAACGCGCCCGTATCGCAGACAGGGAAGGGCCCCGTCTGTGTATAAGACGCTTTTTTGAGGGAAAATATGCCTGAAAAATTTGTTTACGGTGAGGATTTTACAAGTGAAGGGAGATCCCCGCCTTCGCGGGGATGACGAGGGGAGGGATAGGAGGTGCCCGGTCAAGCCGGGCATGACAAGGAAGGAGCGCGAGGATGACGATGGTAGGGATAGGAGGTGCCCGGTCAGATGCGAATGAGGCGAACGATATGCAAAAACTTGTTTTTGTATATCTGAGCCGAAGAGCATCGCACTTGTGCAAGCCGGGCATGACAAGGAAGGAGCGCGGGGATGACAAGGAGGGAGGGTGGCGTTGATGGACAAAAAAGCCCGTTCGATGAACGGGCTGGTTGGAAATGTTTGACGCTTGAACTATGTCTCCGGCGATTCGATTTCTTTCTTGAGTTCGAGGACGGTTGACTGGGGAAGTTCCGTATTGCGGGCCACCATTTCGATGGGAAGTCCGTCCAGAAGGAGGTTCTTTGCGACTTCCTTCTTCGCTTTCCGGGCCGCACCGTATTCCCAGTACGACTTGTCGATATCTTTCATGATGTTGCTGAGCATATATCCTGCACTAAAATTACACAATTTCACCGCGTTTTGCAATACCCTGAACACGGGATCGCCTGCGAATTCGCTGAAATCGGCTTCTTTATTGAGGGTGTCGATGGCGCGGAGCCACTGGGCGATGCGGCATTTATCAAAATCGTAATCGTCGTTTACTTTGAACTTGTCTTCCCCGACTTGGTCGGGGATCTCCATTTCTTTATGTTATCTACAATATCTGCTGTCACGCCAATAGATTCTGCAAGGTCGTTCCAGCCTGGGTTTGTTTTTTCTATCAAATTTATTTTCCATAAGCGATTCCAGCGTTTAAGACGCTTTTCCCTGGCGATAGCATCGTTTATGTTGAAGAACAACTCGTAATGCACGAGTTGATTTACGTTGTAGTCGCTGGTAAAACCCTCGTTCAATTTAGTTTTGTGTTCAAGGATTCTGCGATATAAGTCATTTGTCACTCCCGTATAGAAGACGGTTCGGTATTTATTGGTGAGAATGTAAACGTAATAGTTGTTGTTCATATTTTATAGGAGGTCCCCGCCTCCGCGGGGAAGACAATGGGTTGGTTGATTTACAATTATATTCGGACAGGGAAGGGCCCCGTCTACATGTATAGACGTTTTTTTGAGGGGAAATATGCCTGAAAAATTTGTTTACGGTGAGGATTTTAAAAGTGAAGGGAGATCCCCGCCTTCGCGGGGATGACAGTAGGAGGGCGAGAATGACCCCGGGACAGGCCCGGGGCAGGCTCGGGGGAGGGGCGATGACCAAAAAGCCGACAAAAAAGCCCGTTCGGTGAACGGGCTGGCTGGAAAACTGCTGTTAGGCGGCTACAGTTTTCCGAGGTCCTTGAGCATCTTCTCGTACTTCTTGACGAGTCCTTCCGCCTTGTCGGCACGGGCCTTTTCTTCATCTGCACGCTGGCGCTCTTGGTCAACGGCGATGTCTATTTCTTCTTGCCAAGTCATATAGCGTATCCTCGTGTTGTTGTCAGTCTGATACCATTTCACCAGCTTATCAATGTCCTCGGTTTCCGGGGAGATTGGCTTGCTTGTGGCGAAGTACTCCAGATAGGTCCTGATGGATTTCTCGGCTACATCGCGGTATTTCTTGAATATATAAAAATTTTTGAAGCATTGGTCACCCATTTCAATTTTGGGGTCGTCTGTTTCCAAATTTTTGAACCTGTAAACGGCGCGGCCTTGCTTGAAAATGTCGTCGGGACAAATGAAAATGATGTAGAGTTCCTTCAGGTTGCGGTACTTTTCACCCTTGCTTAGGGCTTCGCTGTCGCGCATGGCCTGGTAGAAACGTGCCCGCTTAGGGATCTCGTGCGTATCTTCCATCTGCATTTCAATGTCAAAACAACGGAGGGTTTCACCACCGGGGCCTGTCTCCTTCACGAAGACGTCGAAGCGGACTCCCTTGCTGACGGGGCTTACTTCGACAGTCTTTTCAGGTTCGGGGTCCCGAAGTTCGTGAATCTTGATTCCGAGAACCGCCTCCAGGAATGGCTTGGCGATTTCCTTGTGGCTGAATACCATGGCGAACATGAACCTGTTGGTGATGGGGAGTTGTTCAAAGGGAATGTTTTTTGTTTCCATTTTTCGTTAAATGCGGGAACGCGCCCGTGTCGCGGACAGGGAAAATCCCCATCTGCTATATAGACGCTTTTTTGAGGGGAAATATGCCTGAAAAATTTGTTTACGGTGAGGATTTTACAAGTGAAGGGAGATCCCCGCCTTCGCGGGGATGACAAGGAAGGAGCGGAGATGACAATGAAGGAGCGGGGATGAGCAACAGCTGTTTGCATTTGGTCAACTATAGTTGCATAATGGATGTTTTTTCAAAAAGGTGTTGCCCTTTAGACGGAAATTTTATATATTGATGATGTTGGGTAGCCAACAGGTGCGTGGTCCTGCCTTAGTGGACAGTATTTAAAGATTGCAATCCCGTTTTCGGGGTTGCAGTCTTTTTTTATTTTGGAGGATTTGTGAACGAAAAGGCTAAGGTTCGTTTAGTATATGTGAATCAGGACTACCTGGACATTCTTCGATCTGTGGAAAGCAAGGTGAGTACGAAAAATCGACCCTACGTGTTTCTTGGAATCACAATCAATGAGCGTCTATACTGCATCCCTTTAACATCACAAACGAACAGAGCAAGGGCGAATGGGCGGGGATGACGAAGGGAGAGGGCGGGGATGACGATGGTAGGGATAGGAGGTGCCCGGTCAAGCCGGGCATGACAGCGGGAGGGGTGGCTCAAGGGTGGAAAAAGAATGTTATATTACCGCACATGGATACATCTATTCTCGATAAGGCCATTGTTTTCGCTGTCAATGCCCACAAGGGCGGCGAGCGACGGGGCAAGGGGTTCCCCTACATAGTGCACCCCATGGAAGCGGTGGCAATCGCTGCCACCATGACTGGCGACCAGGAATTGCTTGCGGCGGCGGCGCTTCACGACACGGTGGAAGATACGGACGTGACCATGGAAGACATCCGTCGTGAATTCGGCGAGCGGGTGGCGTCCCTGGTGACGGCGGAAACGGAAATTCCCATAGAGAATGTGACCGAAGAGGAATCCTGGCGCATCCGCAAGCAGGCGGCCATAGACCGTATTTCGGCGGCCAGTCACGACGCCAAGATGGTGGCCCTTTCGGACAAGCTGAGCAACGCCCGCGCCATTTACCGCGACTACCTGCAGATGGGCGACAAGGTCTGGGACCTGTTCCGCGTAAAGAACGTGGCGGACCACGAGTGGCATTACCGGGGCCTTGTCCGTGCGCTCTCAAGCCTGAAGGGAACTTTTGCCTATAACGAGTTCGAAGAACTGATTTCTAAATTGTTTGACAAGTCCGGCTCTAGATAAGGAGACACTTGCTTTATGTCTGATAAACCCGTAGGAAGTTATGGCTTGGATGCCCACGGCAACACCATCCTGGAGGAGTTCCGGGAGAACCGTCCGGTGTTTGCGAAGATGCTCTCCATTGTCCGGGACACGCTCCGCAAGAGTATCCAGGACAACCACATCTACATCAATGCGGTAGAGGCGCGAATCAAGGAAGAAAGCAGTCTTGCGGGCAAGCTGGACCGCAAGGGCGAAAAATACAAGAGCCTGGACGACATCACGGATATTCTGGGCGTGCGGGTCATTACCTTCTATAACGACGAGGTGGACAAGATTGCGGCCCTTGCCGAACAGCTCTTTGAAGTGGACTGGGTGAACAGTATCGACAAGCGCAAGATGCACGAGCTCCACAGCTTCGGCTACAATTCCCTGCATTACATTTGCAGGCTGCCCGAAAAGATTTACAAGGATCCGGAATGCCCCCAGCTGAACCAGTTCCGCTTCGAGCTCCAGATGCGAAGCGCCCTGCAGCATGTGTGGGCCACCCTGGATCACGATACGGGTTATAAGACCGGCGTAGAAGTTCCCCGTGAATACCTGCGGAACCTGAACCGGTTGGCGGGAATGCTGGAACTGGTGGATGAACAGTTCTGCCAGATTCGCACGGGTATCAACAACTACCGCCGTCGCGTGCAGGCCCTGGTGCATTCCGGCAATTTCGAAGAGGTTTCGCTGGACGGCGATTCCTTCAGCAATTACCTGCAGCTGAGGCCTTTCGATGCGCTGAACAAACGCATCGCCTCCATCAACCAGGCAGAAATCCACGAGTCTTCGCTGTTACATTACCTGAAGGTTTTCAAGGCTCTGGGCTTTGAATCTCTGGGAGATATCCAGAAGCTCATTCGGGATTACGGAGAGGACGCCTACCAGCTGGCGGTTTCGCAGCTGGGCAATACGGACATCGACATCATCAGCTCGACGGTAGCGCCCCAGAACCTGGTGGTGGTTTACATCTTGAAACAGGGCGGCGGTGAAATAGGCCTCAAGAAATTCTTTGAACTTTTGTATGGGGCGCAGCCCAAGAACGAGGCCCACGCACACCGCCTGATGCAACGCGCCAAGCAGCTGCCGTTTATGCAAGAACTCTAAATCATCCCTTCGACTTTAGAGCAGAGTGCTTCTGCTTCTTCGGCGGTGGGGGCTTCGGCGATGACGCGGATGACCGGCTCGGTGTTGCTGGCACGCACGTGCACCCAGGTTTTTCCCTTGCCGAGCCACAGGCCGTCCCGCTCGTCGCTTTTCCAGTCGGCGAAGGCCTGCTTGACCTTGGGCAGAATATCGGCCACCTTCTTGTCGCCCAGCTCGAACTTTTTCTTGGGCATCACGTAGGCCGGGTTTTCGGCAACGAACTTTTCAGGGCCACCCTGGTGGTGGGCCATCCAGCTGAGCACGAGAGCCGCCGCTACCAGGGAGTCGCGACCGTAGTGGAGTGCGGGCAAAATCACGCCGCCGTTTCCTTCGCCACCGATAATGCAGCCCTTCTCTATCATCTGCAGGCTCACGTTGATTTCGCCTACCTTGGCCCGGCTGCATTCACAGCCGTACTTTTCGGCAACGTCTTCGTTCATGCGGCTGGTGGAAAGGTTCACGCAGGTACTGCCTTTCTTTTGACTCAAAACCTCTTCGGTGGCGATAGCGAGGGTGTATTCTTCACCGATACTTTGTCCTAAACCGTCTACCAAGGCGCAACGGTCGGCATCGGGATCCACCGCAAAGCCCAAGGCGCAGCCGTTCTTTTTGACGGCGTCACGAAGGTCGCCCAGGTTTTCGGGAATGGGTTCGGCTCCACGGGGGAACGTGCCGTCGGGTTCGCAGTGAACACGGACAACTTCGCAGCCCAGCTCTTCTAGCAGGCGGGGCACGATGTAGCTGCCTGCGCCGTTTACGGCATCGACAGCCACCTTGAACTTGCACTTGCGGATAACCTCAACATCCACGAAGGGGATGGCGAGCGTCCCCTGGATATGGATGCCGTCGGCATCGGGGGCGACTTCGTAGCTGCCCATGGTACGGTAGTCCGGATAATCGAACCGGTCCTGGTCTGCCAGTTCGAACAGTTTTTTCACGTCATCCGGTCCGAGGAATAACCCTTTGTTGTTCAAGAACTTAAGGGCGTTCCACTCCAGGGGGTTGTGGCTTGCGGTAATGATGATGCCGGCGTCTGCCTTGAAGTGAGTGGTGAGGATTTCCACAGAAGGAGTGGTGGAAAGACCCACATCTACCACGTCTACGCCCGAAAGCCTGCAGATGCCCGACACGAACTGCTGGATAGCCTCTCCGGTGGGGCGGCTGTCGCGGCCGATGACCACCCGCTTGGCCTTGGTAATCTGGAGAAAGGCCTTCACATGGGAAGCCAGGACCTGGGGGGTAAGAGTGTCACCCACGATACCGCGGATGCCCGAAATGGAACGCATGAGCTTGGACATAGAAACTCCTGGAAAAAAAGAAAAAGCCCCGCAGCGGGCGAGGCTCTCGAAAGAAACTTTTTAGAAGACAGGGGCGCTTGCGGCCTTTTCTTTTGCCTTGGCCTTTTTGCTCTGTTCCTTGGCCAGGCCTCTGTGCTCCACCACGCCCATCACGAAATAGCGGTTGTTGTTCTTGACCACGGAGGTGAAGGCGTTGAGG
Source organism: Fibrobacter sp. (assembly GCA_017503015.1). Classification (NCBI taxonomy): domain Bacteria; kingdom Pseudomonadati; phylum Fibrobacterota; class Fibrobacteria; order Fibrobacterales; family Fibrobacteraceae; genus Fibrobacter; species Fibrobacter sp. Next base: position 26,669 of record JAFVTX010000051.1, read on the forward strand.
GCCTTGACGGAGAACCACTCCTGGTAGATGTTCCTGCCGTTCTTGATGTTGGTCTCGTCAACGGTGGCGGGCTCTACCGGCTTGCCGTACTTGAGAGTGAACTGCTCGGACATGTAGGTGGCGGCCTCGATGGCCTTGTTCTTGCGGGATTCTTCTACACGGCCGGTACGGATTTCGAAGGCGTAGAACTTGTCGTTCTGGTTGAAGATGAAGTCCACCTGCACCGGCAGTTCGCCGAACTTGAACACGGGGATGACCACCCGTTCGCCCTCGCCACTCTGGCCATAGGGTTCGTAACCCATCTTCATGACCTCTTCGATGACGGTCTGGCGGTCGGAGCCAAAGGGAATGCCTGCAAAATCTTCACTACGCTGGGCGAAAGCGCTCATGGAAAATGAGAACACAAAAAGCGTAATGATAAGCAACAATTTCGGCATCATAACTCCTAGAAGCATTGTAAAATATAGTAAACTCTTTTAAAAGGGGAGCAGAAAAGGGGGATTTTTTCGCCTTTTATCTATATTTTGGGCATGTCTAGCACTTTTGGTAAGATTTTTTCTGTTTCGACCTGGGGTGAATCCCATGGTCCTGCCGTAGGGGCCGTATTGGACGGCTGCCCTGCCGGAATACCCCTTTCCGAGGCCGATATCCAGGTTTTTTTGGACCGTAGGCGTCCGGGGCAGGGCAAGATGACCACCGCCAGGGACGAAAAGGACCAGGTGAAGATTTTGAGCGGCGTGTTCGAAGGCAAGACCACCGGCACTCCTATCTCCTTTGTGGTCTTTAACGAGGACCAGCGGAGCGGTGACTACTCCGACATCGAGAAATGGTTCAGGCCTGGCCATGCGGACCTGTGCTACGACATCAAGTATGGCTTTAGGGATTACCGTGGTGGCGGACGCAGTTCTGCCCGCGAGACCATCGGTCGCGTGGCTGCCGGAGCGGTGGCCCGGAAGTTCCTGGCCCAGGTAGCAGGTGTAGAGTTTGTGGCCTGGGTGGATAGTGTGGGTGCTGTGGATTGCCCCGCCCTGGATTTGGAAACTCTGTCGGCAGATGCGGTAGAGGCTTCTCCTGTGCGTTGCCCCGATGCGGCTGCCAGCGCCAAGATGGAGCAGGAAATTTTGGACGCCAAGAAGAACGGCGACAGCGTAGGCGGAACTGTTGGGCTTGTGGTGCGGAACGTGCCTGCAGGTCTCGGGGAGCCCGTGTTTGACCGTCTGGATGCACTGCTGGCACAAGCCATGCTTTCGATTCCGGCCTGCAAGGGTTTTGAAATCGGTAGCGGGTTCAAGGCGGCCCGCATGCACGGCAGCGAGCACAACGACGAGATTTTCTTTGACGGAAACCGCTACAGGACCCGGACCAACAACGCGGGCGGCTCTCTGGGCGGAATCAGCAACGGCGAGAACATTGTATGCCGCATGGCCTTCAAGCCCACGGCCACGATTTCGCAAGAACAGAAGACGGCAGGCCGGGGTGGCGAAAACGGCAGCCTCGCTGCCAAGGGTCGGCACGACCCTTGCGTGGCCGTGCGCGCGCCGGTCATCGTGGAGAGCATGGCGGCCCTGGTGCTTGCGGACTTGTTCCTGCAGCAGAAGAGGAACGGAGCCTAACGGCGATGTGAAATGTGGAATGTGGAGTGTGAGATTACTCATTACACACCTCACATCACACATTGCACACTTGGTCCCGAATATGCTGCTTTCGTTACTTTACAGGATTCTTTACAAGCTTCATCACTGGATTTTTCTCCGGCCGGGCAAACCCTTGGCCCATGCCAAGCTGATTGTGGTAGGGAGTTTTTTGGCTGGCGGTGCAGGCAAGACTCCTTTTGTAGCGTGGCTTGTGGAGCATCTCAAGAATCATTCTGTTGATTTGTCTAAAGCGACGGAAGGCGCGAAGATAGCTGTACTTTGCCATGCGAAAGCCTGCGACGAGTTTGAACTTTTGAAAAAGAAACTCCCCTGGGCGACGGTGGTGGCGACACCTAACCGTTACAAGACGGCCCATGAGCTGGACCTAGACTTTGACTACATCATTTGCGACGACGGCTTTGAGGATAGCCGCCTGCGCCCTGCGTGGACGGTGCGGCTGGACTGGAGTGAACCGCCCCGTAGGTTGGCCGACTTGTGGCCCGCTGGACCGAACCGTAGCCTTGTGCAGGACCATGCGCCTGCGGACACAGTCTTGAAGTGCTACGGAGAAAAGCCGGACGTGAAATTCTCCATTTCAGAAATCGTGAATGGTGCGGGTGAACGGCTAGAAACGAATGGTGGCAGCGAACATCTGGACATAAACGGCGGTGCGGGCAACGGAGAAGCTGCCGCAGGTTCGGGGATGTGGGCCCTGTGCGGAATCGGGAATCCGGAACGCTTTTTTAGGGACCTTGAAAGTTTTGGTGTGAAAGTGGCGCGGAAGGTCGTGCGTCCGGACCATGACCGCCATTTTGAAGGCGCCGTTCGGAACGCGCTAAAGACGGCCCGCGGCGTGCTTATGACGGAAAAGGACTTTGTGCGGCTGGGCGAAGACTTGCAGAAGAGCCCGCGGGTATACCGCTGCGTGCAGATGGTGGAAGCGGATTTACTACTTTTATCGTCAGAAGAGGTGAAAATATGAACTTGACAAAGCGCATTTCTGAATTGATGGCATCCCTGGTGACGGGAATTCCGGAGAGGGAATTCCAGGTTCAGCTGGGATTTTTGGCGTCTCTGCTGGGTGAACCCTTTTACCTGTATGGCCGTTCCGGTTCAGGAAAGGGCCTGATTCTGGAACGGCTTGTGGCGGCTTTCAAGAACGCAAAAGCTCTGAAAATCGGTTCCCGCGAGCAGGATATGCCTGATAATTTGGGAAGTTACGATTTTATCCAGTTCCTCGCCTATGACCCCAGGGACGAAAAGACCAAGGACAATGCCAAAATCGCCATGGAAGACCATGGCAAGGCTTCGGTCATTTTTTCTAGCGAGATGCGCCCCGAAGATGCCCTGTGCCGTGGCGAGATTATCGACGCCATAACCCTTTCGATTGTGCTGCCCGAAAATATTTCGGCCAGTTCCCTTTGCGAACTTTTGAAAACCCAGGGCGACGTGACCAGTACCCGTGTGTCTCCCGGCCTAAGCGTCACCGCCGAAGAAAAGGCCCAGTGGAATGAAGAAATCAAGAAGGTGGTTTTGTCCGATGATGCCCTGAAGGTCATTGCGGGTGTCGTGGAAATCTGCGACGAAAACCACATCTACATTTCTGTGCGGAAATGGATTGCTCTTGCAAACATCATGAAGGCCATGGCCTTCTTTAACGGGCGCACGGAAACCCGCCTGGAAGATACCTTCTTCTTGGGACACCCCATTTGGTCCAGGTCCGTGTCCAACAAGATTATTACGGGAAAGTATCGGCAGATTGTGCTGAAACAGCTCCTCAAGGATGTGCCCGAAATTCTGGAAAAGCCCTACGATGCAGAGAATCTGATGAGCCGTATCCAGAAGTTGTTGAGAAGCAGCAACAACCAGTACGAAACCAAGATGTTCAATGATGAACCTTGCGTGTTCTATCGTATTACCATCGCCGGTGAAACGGTGCCCCTGTACGCGCCACTCCGCTATATCGAGACCGAAGGGGACTTTTTCCCGTACAACGAACTGAAGCATGTGGAAAAGCGGGTGCGCTGCAATTATCACGGCACTTCCAACTGCACCA